>JANQER010000214.1 GCA_028278255.1 Elusimicrobiota bacterium
TTTAACTCGTTTCCGGTGAAAAACTGTAGTTGCCCGATTCATCGGGCTCTTTAAATCATTTAAAAGCATCAAAAGCGCCCAATAAATTGGGCAATTACAAAACCCGGGACTTTTTCACCGGGAACTAACTAAATCTACTTTGGATTTATCAGATAATAAACAATAAGGGAGGCATTATTTATGACAGCAAAAAGCATTATACGGGCGGGGGCTTTTGTCGCAGCCATTGGATTCTTGGCAGGATGCGGCGGCGGCGGGCCCAAACAGCCTGACTGGATCATGAAAGGAAGCGGCGCTTTTGGCGGCAGCAATAAAGTATTCTACGGAGTCGGGATTGCAGAAGGCATTCAATCTTTGGCGCTGCGCCGCACAACTGCAGACAACCGGGCCATCAATGCCATTTCTAAACAATTGTCTACCATCTCCACTTCTCTGATGAGAGACTATATGGCCTCCACCAGCATCCCGGCTGAAAACAAAGGCAATGAAGAGCAGTATATTGAAAACACCATTAAAACATTCACCACCAACATGATCTCTGGCGTGAAAATCATTGACAGGTATGAAGACAAGAATGCCTTATATTCCTTGGCATCCTTAAGTCTTGAAGAACTCAAAACCCTGGCCAAGGATGTCAAAGGATTGAGCGAATCTGTGCGGGAACACATTAAAGCCAATGCAGAAAACGCTTTTGATAAGCTGGCTGAGGAGGAGATGAAACAACAATAATATAACGATCTGAATGAAATTGGTCCCCTTCGGGGACGAAATTGACGCCCTTTCGGGTATGAAATTGGCTCGCTGATGCTCGCGAAATTAAAGAAAAAAGCATGTGTCATTTTTAAATTTCATGCCTGAAAGGCATCAATTTCGCGAACGAAGCGAGCCAATTTCGTGAGCGCAGCGAACCAATTTCCAATCAATCCCTCAGCGGCGCTGCCGCTGAGGGATTGATTGTCGCGTATATTGCTCAGCCGCCTCAATGGCTTCAAGAGTGCCTATCTTCATAAGAGCTTCAACAGATTCTTCTCTGACCTTCTTATTCTCATATTTTAATATCTGTATCAAAAGAGGCACTGCCTCTTCGCCAGCAGGGCCCATATTGCCCAGAGCGCGTATAGTCCCAATCAAAAAATCTCTGTCATCTGACATCATATTTGAAAGAAGTCTGGGCAAGGCTGACTGGTTGTCTCCGCAAATATCACCCAGAACAGTAGAGGCTTTAAGCCGCACAAAATTCTGCTTGTCTTTAAAAAGGGCTGAAATGCCGTCAATCACTGCGCTGTCCACATACCCAATCACCCCAAGCGCATTCAAAGATTTAAACCGGATATCAACATCCTTGTCCTTCAGGCATTCCAATAAAACAGGCACAGCGATCCTGCCCATTTCACCCAATCGCATGGCAGCTTCTCCGCGCGCATATTCATCTTGGCCCTTAAACGCCGGGACCAAAGACCTCACCGCTCTCTGTTGTACATCCGAGCTCATGAATTCGAGGGCCTTGGCAGCGCCTTTTCGAATCACAGGATTTGTGCTCTTGAGCGCTTCCAGAAGAGGACCCACAGACTCCTCGCCGATTTTGCCCAATGATTCTCCTGCTTTCTTCTGTATGCAAAGATCATGATCTCTCAGAGCTTTCATCAGAATCGGAACGGCTTGTCCTGCGGCAGGGCCAAACAAACCCAATGTTTCAGCTATTCTGCACCGGAACCAGGCATTCTTGTCTTCCATAGAGCGTATCAGCTCATCAAGGGCTTCATCCCCCATTTTGGACACGGCACTGGCAGCAGCGCGATAAACCGCGCCATGACTGTCTTTTAAAGCTGCAACCAGCGCTGGAAGGGCCTGTCTGGCTGACAATCCCATTGCCCCCAATTGATCAGCCGCTTGAACACGTACTTCCGGGTTTGTGTGTTCAAGGGCTTTTATCAAGGCTGACAAGCTGTCCTGCTTCCCAGCACATCCTCCCATCCCGATAACCATCACCAGCAAAACAACCGCTTTCCCATATGACAAGGACATTGATGTATTCCTCCCACAAAAAAAACGTCCGCCACGCAGTCATGGCGGACGCTCTCTCAAAGTTTTTTGCCCTGCTCTACGACTTTTCCTTTGAAGAAGAAGCCTCTTTTGACGAATCTGCTTTCAAGACTTCACTCACCCGCTTCACCAGCAAATCAAGGCTCAAAGGCTTCTCCATATAGGCATCCACATCCAGATTCTGAAATTCTTTTCGCGTGGACCGCTCATCATGCCCTGTGATCACAATCACATGCATGGGTTTGGTCAAGGGGTCTTTGCGCAAATTCTGAACAAGCTGAAGCCCGTCTAACCCGGGCAGCACAACATCCAGAATAGCCACATGAGGACGAAATGTCACCACCTGTTTCCCGGCTTCAAACCCATTGTTGGCTGTTCTAATAATATAATGCGGATTGCTTCTCTGCAACGCCTGCACAATAATATCCACCATATCCGGGTTATCATCCACCACCAAAATCTTTTTTTCATCATTGGCCAATAATGCCTCCGGAATTGGAATACCGTATTTCTCAAGAAAATTGAGCAAATCCCGACGCACCACGCGCCTATGGCCGCCCGGCGTACGATAAGCCGGCAGTTTCCCTTCATCTATCCAATTGGCCACAGTGGTGATAAAAACATTGCAAAACTGACTGATCTCAAAAGTTGTAAATATCTCTTTTCCCATAGACTTTCCACCCCATCATCAAAATAACAGCCCTTCTGCCGATAATTAAAGGATAATGATAATTTCGTGTTTTTCAATAGAAACCTGAATGAAAACACAGATTAACTTATATAAAAACAATATAACTCTTTAAGACAAGACGTACAATTATTATTATTATGGTTTGACGAAGACAATATAAAGTACAATAATAGTAGTGATTATAACAAAATAAAAGACAATAAAGATTAAATTCTTAATTAACTTGACTTATTCACAGGTACAGTTAAACTATAAAAATAAAAATGATTGAGCCATAAGGCCATGAGTCAAACACAAAAAGCCTATCAAACGCATATGCTTTAAAAACAAACAGGAGCATTCCCTTGGGTGAAAATGACGAAATAATAAAAGAATTTCTAATAGAAAGCAATGAAAACCTGGACCGGCTTGACCACGATCTTGTCTTAATGGAAAGAAATCCATCCAAAGATATTCTGACAAAGATTTTCCGGAGTATTCACACAATTAAAGGCACATGCGGGTTTTTCGGCTTTTCAAAACTGCAAGCTGTCACACATGCCGGGGAAAATCTTCTCAGTCTTCTCAGAGACAGCCGATTGACCTTAACGCCTGAAATCACCAGCGGTCTCCTGGCCATGGTGGATGCCATCAGACAAATTTTAGCAAAAATCGAGCAAACTGGCCAGGAGGGAGAAGCTGATTATACTGTCCTGATCAATACCCTGCAAAATCTGCAAGAGCCTGGCGCATCACCTCAACCACCAGAACCACCAGCTCCCCCACCTGATGCACCAGCCCCGCCAACTGAAACACAGCCTAAAGAGCCTCCTCCTCCCCCAGCAACACCTCCCAAAGGCACACAGAACACACAAGCCATGGGAGAACAAGCACAGGCTGTAGACAAAATCATTGAAGCTGCAGAGCTGCATGGATCCTCCTCTGTCTCTGACACCCACATACGGGTGGATGTTGGTCTGCTGGACAGGCTCATCACGCTTGTCGGAGAACTGGTTCTATCGCGTAACCAAGTTCTGCAATTCACCTCCACTCAAGAAAACACGGCTTTCCTCAAAACAACACAGCGTCTCAACATGATCACATCGGAGCTGCAGGAAAATGTCATGAGAACCCGTATGCAGCCCATCGGAAAATTGTGGAACAAATTCCCGCGCGTTGTGCGTGATCTGGCGATAGCCTGCGGGAAAAAAGTACACGTGGAAATGGAAGGAGAAAAAACAGAACTGGACAAAACCCTGCTTGAAGCCATTTCTGATCCGCTCACACACGCTGTTCGAAATGCCGTGGACCATGGGATTGAAACACCCCAGGAAAGAGCAGCCAAAGGCAAGAACCCTGAAGGGCAAATCTTTCTCAGAGCCACACACGAAAGCGGACATGTCAATATTGTGATTACGGATGACGGCTCAGGGCTCAACATTGACCGCATCAAACAAAAAGCTTTTCACCTCGGACTAATCACTGAAGAACAACTCGAACACATCAGTGATCGCGAAGCCATTAACCTCATCTTCCTGCCGGGCTTCTCAACAGCTGAAAAAGTCACAAATCTCTCCGGGCGGGGCGTGGGCATGGACGTGGTGAAAAACAATATCGAAAGAATCGGCGGCACCATTGATGTCCACACGGAACCCGCTAAAGGCACTACCCTTCAAGTCAAAATCCCCCTCACATTGGCCATTATCCCTGCGTTGATTGTCAGATGCGCTGGTGAACGTTTTGCCATTCCGCAGCCCAATCTTCTGGAGCTCATCCGCGTGGAAGAAACGCATCAGTCCATTGAGAACATCAAAGGAGTGCCTGTCTATCGTTTGAGAGGCAATTTGCTTCCGCTCGTTTATCTGGACAGAGAACTTTTTAAAGATGATCCTGATTATGATTTCAATTCAATTGTCAGAGACAAAATCAATATTGTGGTCTTACAAGCCGGCGAACATCAATTCGGCCTGGTGGTGGACAGTGTCAGCGACTCTGAAGAAATTGTGGTCAAAGCGCTTGGACAGCATTTCAAATCTCTTACTATTTATGCCGGCGCCACCATTATGGGAGACGGCAAAGTGTCACTGATCCTGGATGTGATGGGCTTGGCTCTGCGCGCGCACGTGCTCTCAGATACTGAGAACAAACTCCTGTCAGAAAAACGCATTGTCAAAGAAGAAACCGCTTCGCATGACAACCGGCAATCACTCCTGCTTTTCCAAAGCCCTGACAGAGGCCGGATTGCTATTCCTCTCGCCATGGTGGCGCGGCTGGAGGAAATCCCGTCATCAAGCATTGAAAAAGCCGGACCTCTGGACGTTATCCAATACCGCGGTGAAATACTGCCTCTTCTTCATTTGCATCAAATTCTGCCTGAACGGCGCAAACGCCTGCGCAACAACGAAACCTCTGCTGCTGACACAAAGAACAACATGCTCCAAGTGGTGGTTTACACCCACAACAATCACAGCATCGGCCTGGTGGTTGATCATATCCTGGACATTGTGGAGGAAAAAATTGAGAGACAATCCCCCGGCACAAGAGAAGGTGTTTTGGGGACAGCTGTTATACTCGGGCATGTCACGGAACTTCTGGACCTAAAAGGCATTATCCTGACCCATGCCCCGCAATTTTACGGGTCTGCTCCTGATCAAAAGGAGAAGACAAATGGTTAAAACCAGTCAATTCTGTACTTTTCATGTTGATGAATTTTTGTTCGGCATAGAAGTCGAAAAAGTGCAGGAAGTCATCAAACACCTGGAAATGACCCGCGCCCCTTTGGCCCCGCGCATTGTGACAGGGCTCATCAATCTGCGCGGACAAATCGTCACTGCCATAGAGCTGCGCAGACGCTTGGAATTAAAAGACCGGTCGTCTGACAGCTCGCCGATGAATGTCATTATTCGCACAGATGAAGGGCCTGTGAGTCTTCTTGTGGATGCCATCGGCGCTGTGATAGATGCGGATGAAGAATCCTTTGAACTTCCCCCGGAAACCCTCAAAGGCATTTCCCGGGAACTGATCAGAGGCACATACAAACTAAAGAACAAGCTCCTTTTGATCATAGACATTGAAAAAGCCCTGGACATCTCAGTCAGTTAACACTGAGACACAAGGCAAGATAATTATTTATTAGTCATTTAGTAACAAAGTAGTATAATATATGATAATGAAAATAGAGTTATTGAAAAAATCCGCCTGAGCGGTGGAGGGGAATAAATGCGTGCTCTTGTAATCGACGATTCAACAGCTGTGAGAACCATTCTTAAAAGAATACTCACGGATGTGGGATTTGATGTGGTTGAAGCTTCTCAAGGGCGGGAGGCTCTGCAACGTCTTAAACAATCCGAAAAGGTTGACTTGGCGTTGGTTGACTGGAATATGCCTGAAATGAACGGGTATGAATTTATAGTCGAGGTGCGTTCTAATCACAGTTATGATCACATACGCCTTATGATGGTCACAACTGAGACGGAAATTGCCCAGGTGGCCAAGGCTTTGGAAGCCGGCGCCAACGAATATATTATGAAACCGTTCACCAAGGACATGATCCTTGAAAAACTCTCCCTATTGGGAATGCCTGTTCGTAATTAGTGTTCCGGCCCATTTAAGCAAGAACAACTTGAGTGATTGGGCTGTTGATCAAGAAATCATTTTTGGAGACAAACACCTTGTCAAAAATTCGTGTACTCGTTGTGGATGATTCTGTTGTGGCCAGACGTCTTATCACAGATGCGCTGACCACTGACCCGGCCATAGAAATAGCGGATTTGGCTGCCACAGGGCAGCTGGCTCTGACTAAAATCTCACACTGCGTGCCGGATATTATCACACTGGATGTCCACATGCCTGAGATGAGTGGACTGGAAGTGCTTGTGGAGATCAGGAAAAAGCACCCCAGGCTGCCAGTGATCATGTTCAGCAGCCTCACAGAGCGCGGCGCAGCCGCCACACTGGACGCCCTCAGCCTTGGGGCCAATGATTATGTCACAAAGCCTGCCAATGTGGAGAATCGGGATGAAGCCATTAAACGTATCCGGGAGGAACTCGTGCCCAAGCTCAAAGCTTTTTGCCCTCATTTTTCAACACCCATTTCAGTTTCACCGACATCTGATCAATCATTGCTCTCCATTGCTTCAACCATCAAGCAAAAAACCCAGCAAATTTTAAGACGGATTGATATTGTGGTGATTGGCATATCCACAGGCGGACCAAATGCCTTGGCCACACTTATTCCCACTTTCCCGTCAGATTTTCCAGTTCCTATACTCATTGTCCAGCACATGCCGCCGATATTCACTAAATTTCTGGCAGAGCGTCTTACCGCCAAGTCAATGATCAATGTCACAGAAGCCAACAACGGGGAACGCCTGAGGCCTGGCCATGCTTGGGTGGCTCCTGGGGATTACCACATGATTGTTGAGCAAGACGGACCGCACAACCGAATTCGCACGCACCAAGAAATGCCTGAAAACTCATGCCGGCCGTCTGTTGATGTGTTGTTCAGGTCCGTGGCAAAAACATATAGATCAAACAGTTTGGCCATTGTCATGACAGGGATGGGACAAGACGGCCTGAGGGGATGCCAAGATCTCAAAGAAGCAGGCAGCCAAATCTTTGTGCAAGATGAAGCCAGCTCAGTGGTCTGGGGCATGCCGGGATTTGTGGCCAATTCACACTTGGCGGACCGCGTGCTTCCATTGGAGAAACTCGGCCCTGAAATCATTGCCAAAGTCAAAGAAGGAAGAGCATTTAAATCAGCGATTTAAAAACAGAGGAACATAATGCCGTTGAATCCAAAAGATTTTAATCTCATACGACAACTTGTCAACAAGCGGTCAGCCATTGTATTGGACAATGGCAAGGAAGCCCTTGTGGAATCGCGGCTTTCTATCCTGGCCAGAAAAGAAGGCATAGACACCATTGCAGAGCTTCTCAACCGCTTAAGATCCTGCACAGCCAGCCGGCTGCATGACAAAGTGGTTGAAGTCATGACAACAAATGAAACCTTGTTCTTCCGCGATATCTACCCATTTGATGTGCTGTGTTCCATCATCATCCCGGAGCTCCTTGAAAAACGAAAAACCGAAAACAGGCTGCATATTTGGTCAGCCGGCTGCTCCAGCGGTCAAGAGCCATACAGCATTGCCATGCTTCTCAAAGAACATTTTGCACATCACACCAACTGGTCTTTCAGAATCAATGCCTGCGACATCTCCAAAGAAATGGTGGCACGCGCCCGCGAGGGCCGTTACAGCCAATTTGAAATCAACCGCGGATTGCCGGCGCCGCTCCTTGTCAAATACTTTCATCAAAAAGGCGTTGATTGGCAGCTCAGGGAAGACATCAGAAGAATGGTGGAATATGACGACATTAATCTGGCAGCGCCGCAATGGCCTATGATGCCTTCCATGGACATTATATTTATGCGCAATGTGTTGATCTATTTTGACATTGAAACCAAAAAACAAATTCTTCACAAAGTGCGGCGTCTTCTCAGGCCTGACGGCTATCTGTTCCTGGGCACTGCAGAGACAACATTAAACCTTGATGACTCCTTTGACCGCAAACAATATGAAAAAGCCTGGTGTTACAGGCCATTAATCCAGCCTGGATGAACCGGAATTACAAATTTATAATATTAAATTGAAAAACGGGGATCAATTATGCTTCCGGATCACAAAATATTTCAAATCATCCAAAACACGTGGTTCTCCATTTTCGGAACGCCTGTACAGCAGCAGCTAGGCACTGTCTCCTTTGACAAAAGCAACCAAATACTCAGCGCCCGTATCTTCATCAATGGTGCAATAGATGGGGCCATTATCTTGGATTGTCCGCATCAACTGGCATGGGATATGGCCACTTTTTTTTATCAAGCAGAACAAGACGTTATCCCGGAGAAAGATGTCAGCGACATATTGGGAGAACTTGTCAATGTCATAGGCGGCCAAATCAAGCCCTTTCTCCCAAGGCCCAATTATCTGTCTCTTCCGAAAATCAACAAATCTTTATTAGAGATAGATGACAATAAAATGACTGTTATCAACAAGGTGGGTTTCGAATATCAAAAACAACCCATACAATTAATGGTGACAAAAAATATTTCATAGGAAGGGATCAACAATGGCAAAAATTCTACTGGCAGATGATTCACCTGTCATTCTCAAAATCGGCAACTCCTACTTATCAAAAGGCAGCCACACAGTGGTCACTGCCCAGGACGGCAATGAAGCCGTGGAAAAAACAAGGTCCGAAAAACCGGACATTGTCTTTTTGGATGCTGAAATGCCTGACATGGACGGATGGGAAGCCTGTCAAGCGCTCAAAAAAGATCCTGCCACAAGCGCTGTCCCTGTGTATCTCTGTACAGGCCACGTCATGGGAAAAGAAAACGAAGACAGGCTAAAAACAGTGGGGGCAGAGGGTTTTATCCAAAAGCCATTCAAACAAGAAGACATGCTGGCATTGGTTGAAAAACACAGCAGCTGACAGGGACTGGAAGCAGGGAGTGTGCTGCGGAATATTAAAACATACTCATTTTCTCAAAGCCCCCAAAGATCTATCCAAGATTCTCCAAAATCTCATCACATAATTAAGTCCTGTATACCGACCCCCGTTTTAATAGAAGCTATTTTCTAATTCAAGCAGCCTCAATATCATGAGCTTCTAGATCTTGTAATTGCCCCATTTACTGGAGGCGAAGCACTCTCGTCCTTTAGGATGGGGCGTATTGTAA
>JANQER010000249.1 GCA_028278255.1 Elusimicrobiota bacterium
ATGAAAATTTTCCCGTAGGGCTCGGAATGTGGCTGCTGTGCAGCCATGTTCCGAGGGGTGAACCCAGGGCGAAGCCCTCCTGAGCGCTGCGAAGGGAATTTTTCAATTGAAAAATTCGGGTTAATAATTCGAAATGCTATTCATCTGATCTGCAAGGGCGGACACAAGGCCCGCCCCTACGACGATGACACATTCACGGTCTTTATTTTGTCTTTAAATCTTTTGGCAGCGGATTGGATGTCATCAGCGCCGCACACAGCTCTGACAACAGCTGCGCGAGGAGCGCCGGCCGCCAGGACTTGTTCCAGGTTGGAGTCATCAATCCCGCCAATAGGCACAAAAGGGATTTTGATGTCAGGCAGGTATTCTTTGATAAGACCCAGCCCCACTGGCTGGTAATCAGGTTTGGTGGGCGTGGAAAAAAGAGGGCCGCAGCTCACATAATCAGCGCCGTCTGACTGGGCTTGTTTGGCCTGTGCCAGGGAATGGCAAGAACAGCCAATGATTTTTTTATGGCCTAATATTTGCCGCGCCATCTTCACAGGCAGATCATCCTGGCCCACATGCACGCCATCAAGATCAGCTGCCAATGCCACGTCCACCCTGTCATTTAAAACAAACAAAGTCCCAGTGGCATGGCAAATATTCTGAAGCTCCTGACAAAGCTCCACAAGCGCACGCGCAGACAAATTTTTGTCCCGCAATTGAATCACATCTGCCCCGCCTTGACAGGCGGCTTGGACCATAGGCAGGTAGGTCTGCCCCGGACGCGGAGGCATGGTGATACAATAAAGGAAAACATCAGAAAAATCAAAAAGACGTTTTTGAGGGATCAACATTCTTGGCTCTTTCATAGAATTTCTCTTACAAAATACTTTTTATGGTTGTCCTGCGGATTTTTCCAATGTGTAGAGTTGATATCTGATGCGCTTAAAAGCAGGCGCTGCTTTGGGTGAAATGGTTTTGCCGTATTCTTCCAATACGCGCAAAGCTTCTTCCACGCGCCGAAAATTGGCAATCACCAAACCTTTTTGATGCCGCTTGTTTTTTTCAGGCACACAACGGCCCATGTCCTCATGGCTGTTGCGTGCCATTAAAAGTTTTGGATAAGCGGCACGCGTGATTTGATCCAAAGCATGCCTGGCTTGTCGCAGTGATTGAAATTGATCCGGCTTGTTCCACATAAAACGCGCTGTGTCTTCCAGCACACGCAAGCCTTCACGCGCGCGGTTCAAATTGGCATCCAAAACGCGGTATACCGGATTTTTGATTTTTGATTTTTGATTTGAGATTTTCAATTTCAAATGTCTATTTTTGATATCTTTTCAATATTGTCTGAACAATGTGGGTAGTGGACCGGCCTTTGACAAGCGGGATGCGCACAACCTTTTTAACGAATTCCCGGCCCACAATATTGTCTGATGACCAGTCCCCGCCTTTCACCAGCACATCCGGCTTCAGAATCTGAATGGCCTTTGAGGGCGTGTCTTCATGAAAAAAAGTCACATAATCCACTGGTTTCAGAGCGGCCATAAGCAAAGCTCTTTCACGCAAAGGCAACAAAGGACGCTTGGGACCCTTGATGCTTTTGACGGACACATCTGAATTCACTGCCACGATCAGGATATCCCCGTGTTTTTTGGCATATTCCATGACCTTCACATGTCCCGAATGGACAAGGTCAAAACAGCCATTGGTGAAAACTACTTTTTTGCTGCGCCGAATAGATTTTATGTGACGGGACAATGCCGGAGGAGACAATATTTTTGATTTTTGATTTTTGATTTTTGATTGGAAAACCATGTTCCTGTGTTTATCCGTGCTCATCTGTGGTTCATTCTTTTTGTGGGTTTTATTCATCAGGAAACAAAGCCTGCTCAACGAGTGAGCTGAGTGTATGCAACACCAAAAGATGCCCTTCCTGCACGCGGCACGTGCGGGTGGCCGGCACACAAATACAAATATCCACGAGTTTTTTCAATTGCCCGCCCTTGTCGCCTGTCCAGCCAATCACCGCAGCCCCTTGTTCCTCGGCCAATTTGGCAGCTTTCAGCACACAGCCTGAGTTGCCTGAAGTGGAAATGGCAATGGCCACATCCCCTTTTTTCACAAAACCTTGCATTTGGCGGGTAAAAATTTGATCGTAACTGTAGTCATTTCCAATGGCTGTGATGGCGGACGTGTTGGTGGTCAGAGCCACCACCGGCAGTCCTGGCCTGTCTTTTTCAAAGCGGCCGGAAAGTTCAGCCGCCAAATGCTGCGCATCCGCTGCAGAACCGCCATTGCCAAACACCACGATTTTGTTTTTCTTGCGCAAACAAGAGATCATTGCCTGCGCGGCCCGGGCAATCTGCGGGGTCTCGCGTGTCAGCGTATGAAGCGTGGCACATGACTCATCCACCATTGATAATATTTTATTCTGAATCGATTGACTTTCTTTTTTCATAATAAGCTGTAACTGCCAGGTCTCTGTCATTGCCCTCCGTCTAAAGCCGGATATAAATAGATTTATCGGGCGTATTTCAGGAATGACCTGTAAACAATCTTTAAAAGCGCCCAATAAATTGGGCAACTACACATAAAAAGACCTAAGCCTTTGCGATAAGCTCCTATTTCTTATTCATAACAGCCAAATGTTTTTCAATAAAATCCGTGCGTACGTCCCCGCGGCAAAAAGCATCGTTCGTCAGCACCTGCTGATGAAAAGGCGCTGTGGTTTTAATTCCATCCACGGAAAACTCACTCAATGCCCGGCGCATCCGCTTGATAGCTGATTCGCGGCCATTGCTGGACATCACAATGAGCTTTGCCAGCAGACTGTCATAAAAAGTGGGGATTTCGTAACCCGGATAAATATGGGTGTCCATGCGCAGGCCAGGGCCCCCGGGCAAAATCAAACCATTGATTTTTCCGGGAGAAGGCATAAAACCATTGTCAGGGTCTTCTGCATTGATGCGGCACTCAATGGCATGCCCGCGTATCTTAATATCATCCGTTCCAAAAGCAATTTTCTCGCCGGAAGCCGTGTAAATCTGTTCCTTAATCAAATCAATGCCCGTGACCATCTCTGTCACCGGATGTTCCACCTGAATACGGGTGTTCATTTCAATAAAATAAAACTCTTTTGATTTTTCATCAAACAAAAACTCCACTGTGCCCACTGTGTTGTATTTCACAGCGCGCGCTGCCAAGCGTGCGGCTTTGCCGATTTTTTTTCGCAGATTATCATTAAAAGAAGGGGAGGGAGATTCTTCAATTAATTTCTGATGACGTCTTTGAATGGAACAGTCCCGCTCAGGAAAGCTCACCACATTTCCTTTTGAATCCGCTAAAATTTGAACCTCAATATGACGCGGGGCCGTTAAATACCTTTCCAAATACACTTCCCCATTGCCAAAAGCCGCTTTGGCTTCTGCCTCAGCCGCTATGATTGCGTCCTTTAAAAAAACCTCATCATTGACCACGCGCATGCCTTTACCGCCGCCGCCGGCTTTGGCTTTGACAATAATAGGAAATCCGATTTTTTTAGCGATCTTAGCAAGTTTGGGGTCTGCCGGACTGATACAACCATTTGAACCGGGAATAATGGGTACCCCATAATCTCCCATGATTTTTCGGGCTTCAGCCTTATCCCCCATTTTGCGTATGGCTTCTTTAGAAGGTCCGATAAAAGTGATGCCGCAAGACTCACAGACTTCGGCAAAATGTGTGTTTTCTGATAAAAAACCATATCCCGGATGAATCGCATCAGCCCCTGTGATCTCAGCAGCTGATATAATGGCAGGGATATTCAAATAACTTTCGGTGGACGGCCCCGGGCCGACACAAACAGATTCATCCGCCCAGCGCACATGCAATGACTCTCTGTCCACATCAGAATGAACAGCCACTGTGGCCACTCCCAGCTCCCGGCAGGCACGCATCACACGGACAGCAATTTCACCTCGATTGGCAATCAGAATTTTTTTAAACATATAAAATTTTATCCTTTTTTAAAAATTTCGCGCCCGAAGGGCGCCAGTATCGTCCGCCATGCCTTTTTGGCGGGCCAATTTCGTCAGCCAAAAGCTGACAAATTTCGTGAGCGTCAGCGAACTTCTATTTCAAAAAGCTTTTGATTATACTCAACCGGTTTTCCGTTCTCAACCAAAATCTTAACCACTTTGCCGCTGACGTTCGACACAACATCCTTCGGCACTTTCATGGCCTCCACAGCGGCCACACGTTGGCCGGCTTTCACATGATCGCCTTCCATCACAAGCGGAGGCCTCTTGTTCGGGGCCCGCATGAATGTTCCCACTATCGGGGACAACACAAAACGATGAGAAGGCGGATGCACTGGTTTGCATTCTTTTTCAGGCAAAGACTGCGGCGCTTCAGGAGCAGCTGGCTCAGAAGCCGTCCCATTGACATTCCGCTTAAAAGCCACGCGGCAGTCTCCCTGTTCCCAAACCAATTCTGACAGATTCATTGATTTGGCAAATGCCACCAATGACGCCAAATAATCCCGATTCACAGAAGGTTTTTTATTGGTCACGATGTCAGCTCCTCTTCTTATATTCTTTCAATATACTCGCTCGTGCGCGTGTCCACCCGAACGGTGTCTGTTTCTTTCACAAAAAGAGGGACCTGTATTTCAATCCCATTTTCCAAAGTGGCCGGCTTCATGATATTGGACACTGAATCACCTTTCACCCCTGGCACAGTGCTGGACACTTTTAATGTCACATTGGCCGGCAGTTCCACGCCTAAAAATTCTTCTTCCAGATAAAGTGCAATGACTTCCATGTTTTCAGCCAAGAACCGCGAGGCATTGCCCAATGTCTCCTTGGACACTGAAAATTGATCAAAAGTCTCATTGTCCATAAAAGTATATTGATCGCCGTCTGCGTAAAGAAACTGTTTGGTCTTGCGGGAAAGGCTCATTTCCTTAAACCGTTCGCCTGATTTGAATGTTCTTTCAATCATGGCGCCGGTACGCACATTGCGCAATTTCACCCGAAGCATGGCCCCGCCTTTTCCAGGTTTGTGGTGTTGAAACCAGACCACTTGAAACACATTTCCGTCATATTCAAAAACTGTACCATTCCTTACATCTGATGTGTCAATCATGTGTTGTTCCTTTCCTTGTACAATGAATTTCTATCATCCTATAAATTATCCCGTCATGTGATAAAAGGCGGACATCTCCAAGATCCGACAGTGCTTTCTTGGCGGATGCCCCTTCCCCTCGGCAGATGCAGAGGCCCGCACAAGGCCCGCCCCTACGACTTCGTTAATACTTCTCGTCCGTTTTGTGTGACCAAAACAGTGTCTTCTATTCTGATCCCGAAACGACCCGGAAGATAAATGCCGGGCTCAACAGTGAGCACCATGCCTGGTTTTAAGAGATCTTGGCCTTTGCGGCTGATCCAGGGAGGCTCATGAATATCCAAACCCACCCCATGACCGGTTCCATGAACAAAAAAACGTCCGTACCCGGCTTTTTGAATGCATTGCCGGGCAGCACTGTCCACCTGACGGGCCTTGATGCCTGCGCGCACTTGCGCCAAACCAGCTGTCTGCGCTTCCTGAACAATTCGATGCACGCGCTTAAAGGCAGGGGTGATCATACCGTAAAAAAGGGTTCTCGTCAAGTCAGATCCATACCCCCCCACTGTACAACCCAAATCCAAAAGCACAGGCTGATGTCGGGTTAAACGTGTCTCACCGGGCTGGTGATGCGGAAGCGCTGTGTTTTTCCCCACAGCTGCAATCACATCAAAAGCCTGTCTGTCTGCATTTTGTCGATAAAAAAAAGAAGTGATCTCTGCCACCATTTGCTTTTCTGTCATGCCGACTCTCAACCGCGGTTCCAAATGCGCCACGGCATTGGCAGAGATCCGGCAGGCCTTAGAGATAAAAGCGCATTCCTGCTTTTCTTTGATGATTCTGAGATCACGCAAAGGATTGTCACAAGCACGAAATCCTTGTTTTTTCAATTCAGTCCCAAGCCGGTAAGACACCTGTTCCTGATCAAACCCAATACGCTTGAATCCATATTTTTTACAAATATCCTTGGCCGCTCTGGACAGTCTTTTGCCGACTATGACACGGCACCCGACAGCTCTTTCTCTGAGCTGCTCCGCCAAAAGAGGGGATGTGAACAGAAAAATTTTTTCAGCCGTTGCCAAACCGGAAAACCCTTCGGACTGAAGCCCTGTCAAATAGCCCAGATCAGACACACCGGTCACAACATACCCGTCGAGTTTTCGGGTTTCCAACACCTCTGTCAGCTTATTCTGTCTCTCTTTATAATTTATCATAAGGACAAATAATAGAGGTGAACAGGCCTGACCAAGGCGCCCCTCTCCCCTTCTCCCTGTCCCCTTGTCTCCCGATCCGGCATTTTATAAACCAACTTCCGACAAAACCTCATCAATCACATGCTGCGGCACGCCTTTGACCACACGCGCTTTGCCCAAGCCCACCGGGATGACAAATCGAAAAGCGCCGTCCAATACTTTTTTGTCGCGCGACATGGCTGATAGTATTTGCTTGCGCGGCAATTTGTGCATAGGACGCAACGGAAGACCCCATTGCCGCAGCAACCTTTCCACGCGCTCCACGTCTGATGAACGAAATGTCTTCAATTTTGCACCCAGCCGCATAGCAGCGCACAGCCCGATAGAAACAGCTTCCCCATGCGTGTAACTTTTGTACCCTGAGACTGTTTCAATGGCATGTCCGAAAGTGTGCCCCAAGTTCAGCAGCGCCCTTGTGCCGGAAGTCTCTTTTTCATCCGCTGTGACCACTTTCACTTTTATGCCTGCTGAACGTCTGACAATATCCTGCAAAAGGTTTTTGTTTTTTTTCAATGCAGTGAGGGTTGTTTTTGAAAGCAGATCAAGAATTTTGGGATCTGCGATTAAACCGTATTTGATCACCTCAGCCAAACCTGTGCGCCATTCCCTGTCAGGCAGGGTGTCCAAAACAGATAAGTCCATCCAAACAATCTCTGGCTGCCAAAAAGCACCCACCAGATTTTTCCCGCTGGGCAAATCCACGCCTGTTTTGCCGCCTATAGAGGAATCCACCATGGCCAAAAGGGTGGTGGGGCATTGGACCAGTCTGACCCCTCTTAAAAATGTAGCGGCCATAAAACCCGCTGTATCGCCCACCACGCCCCCGCCCAAAGCCACCACTGCGCTTTTGCGGTCAAGGCGTGCTTGTACACCTGATTGGTATAAAGACTGCATGGTTTTAAGATTTTTAAACTGTTCCCCGTTTGGCATCAAAGACAAAGAGGGAGCAAAGCCAGCCGCATGGAGACCAGCAGCCAAAGGTTTTGAATAAAGCCGTGAAATCGGCGCAGCACTCACCACCATGAGGGAGCGGCTCAGCCCCATGGGTTTGAGAGCAGCCCCTAATTTTCTGAGG
>JANQER010000250.1 GCA_028278255.1 Elusimicrobiota bacterium
ATGAAAATTTTCCCGTAGGGCTCGGAATGTGGCTGCTGTGCAGCCATGTTCCGAGGGGTGAACCCAGGGCGAAGCCCCCCTCCCTTCCGACAAACAGGGACCATGCCTAGCGGCATGGTGAGCGCTGCGAAGGGAATTTTTCAATTGAAAAATTCGGGTTATAAATTTAGTGCGCCAGAGAAAATTTGAATCTCTATTTCCCGCTCATCAGGCAGGTGTCCTGCTCTGCCAGACGACCGGCGCATGACGCGGCTGCCTCTCTTGCGAAAGAATTGTTGTATGCATTCACTGACCTTTGTTCATTATCACTGCGCATAAGCAATTCATAAAAGTTGATCCAGCGTTTATGATATTCCCTGTCTGCGCAGTAAGGAAAGTTCATTGCGTCTTTATGGATTTTAATTGCTTGTTTTATATGCTGGCTCACTTTTATTCTCCTTTTTTCATGTCATTATTAACCCAAAATTTTCAGTTACACAATATTGTCGTCAATGATTGCTGTGCAAAAAAGTGCAAATAAAAATTTTGGATTAAAAAACCCACCTGTGATTTGAGGTCTCAGGTGGGTGGATTTTGAATCTATGTCCGAACAGTTCTTTTTTACATCATCGGACCTCCACCTGAGACAATCCTCGGCCTCTCACACACGACCACTGACATGGCCGTTGTTGACCATTCAATGGCGGCGCGCCAAATATGTTGTTTTGGCGTTATGACCGGACAAATCTTTACATAACTCAAGGCTGATCCCGGCCGATTTCTTCGTTGCTCGTCAGTTACAACACACATTCGCATTGCGCCTTCCTCGCGCCTCGAAATCGACCTGGACTCAGCTCCTGATTTACGCAAATATTTATCCAGTCGCAACACCTGGTTTCTTAACATCATGGTTCTTTTCCTTTTATTTTTTTAAATTCTTGAGATTATGCTTACATATAAAAAAACCCATGCTCCTTTTTTCTGAGCATGGGCACTGTTTTGGTTAATTGCTTTTCTGTTTTACAGTGCTCCTCCCATGCTCAAACCCACGCTATTCCATTGATGCCGTTTATCGGCGCAGGCGTAGCCCGTTCCTGTGACCTTCGGGCGTATGGCCGATAGATCAAAGGATTCTAATGAAATGATGCTCATGAATTTTGACATGGTTTTATCCTCTTTTGATTAACTGATTAGAGTATATTCGATGGCACAAAATAAGTCAAGAAAAATTGTTGTAAACATTCCCGTCGAAGAATTACTATATTATTACTTATTGTATACGGCATCAGCATGATTTAAATTATATCAGTTTTTGTTTTCCGTGCGGCCAGTCACAGCGACCGCCCCATCTTGAAGTCACAATTTGTGCCCTCAAAGTATAAGCCTCTATATCACCGGCAAAGGCTTTTCCCCTGCAACTCTCGACGAATCGCCATTAATCGCTTTTTCGCCTTCTCATAATCTGCTATTTCATAGGCTGTTTGTATTTTTCGCCCTATGGCCTCTTGCTGAGCTTTCGTCAGATATCCAAGCACATTCTGTCTCTTGTGGAATTGACATCTCTGTACATATCCCTTTTCTCCGAAAACAACATTTACGGCTTTTCGTAACCCCTTCCCTCCATCAATCACCACCAATATCCCTTCTCTGATTTTCAGCCCGCGACTCAGCAGATGATTCAGAAAATCCCGGCACACTGTATAATTTTCTGTGCTCGCCTCTATCATCCCCAAAACGATCTTTTCGCCTTTCACTGTCACCCCTAGCCCTATGATGATTTCATTCTCTCCAAACACCTTCCCATCTATCACTGCTGTAAAGTCCTGTTCCTCTAATGACCGTTCTTGCAGCTTTTTTAATTCCTTGCTCGAACTGCGTATCCACTTCTTTGATATACTCCCTCGTTTGATCCCAAACGTTTCTGGCACACTGTGCGCTGCTTTCTCATAATTCCCGGTGCTGATCCCATACATCACTCGATTCAGCGCCATCTGCTCTATCAGTCGGGGGTCCTGTAATCGTTCATAGGAATATAACGGCATTTCTTCCCCTGTCTTTTTCCGTCGAACTCGTGGCACTTTGATCCGCACCTTTTGGTCGCCTAAATATACCGATCCTGGATTACTGCCCCAACGGGCACCTTCTCCTTCTCGACTGTGTCGTGTCAACACCAATAAAAATAGAAATAGTTAAAACAAAAAGCAATATCTTTTTCATTTCAGCCACCTTTTTTACTATTTAAATTCCTCAAAGAATCGATGATTTATTTTATAAGTTTTTAATGGTGTTTATGACGGATTTCATTCAAACTTAAGAGCATTATTGTTCCTTTAAAGTCTTTAATTGAATATATTCTACTAAATTCAAATCTAAGACTTCATACCCGCCTCTGTGAACTTTTTGGACAATTTTATGCTGCTCTAATCTTTTTAAATGTACAGGGATAGTTCTGGGAGGAAGCCCAGTTTTTTTAGAAAGGTCTTTGGGTGAGCTTGGGCCAAACCGATCCATGTGAATTAATAATTTGTTTTGATTATCAGAGATGGTTTGTGCTTTTTTTATAACAGATTCATATTCATTTGTTTCAAGGAAATAATTTTTCAAGGCTTTTTCCCATATTTTCCCTTCTCCCTCTTCCATTGCTTCTACACTGTAGCCTCCAAGGACGTGAATATAGTGAGGGTAACCCCCGGATAACTCGATAATTCGTTTTTTCACTTCTATTGGAAGTTTGTTTTTTGCACCTTCTTCAAGGGATTCCATGACCATGAGGCATTCTTTTCGTGAAAAGCGTTTTAATTGGATCGGGATACAATGGCGTTTCAGGGGTGAGTGCAGCCCCAGGCTTTCGACAAGGTTTTGTGATCCGGCAAAAAAGAATCCAAGGCAATGGCCTTGCTGGCATAAGGATGTCCATACATTTCTTAGTATCTGAAGCGCCACGACATGTTTTTTAAGGGAATCACATTCATCAAACAGAAAAATAAGGGCTTTATATTCCTTTTTCTTCATTTTTTCTAGTAGAAGACCCATGCGAGATTCAACTTCAGTCTGAAGAGAAACGGGCTTCTTTTCAATGCGTACAATGTGTTCCCAGGCTTTATTGTATTCACTTAAGAAAACCTTAAACTTTTCCAATAGGCCTATCCTTTTAAGAGCCGCTCCTATTCCTGTGAAAACAGTGTCATAAAATTCATGCACGCTGTCGAATTCATGCAAAGAAATATGGAGAGGAAGGATTTTGTTTTTAAGGCATAAAGATTTTGTTTTTTCAAGAAGAGATGTTTTCCCTATACCACGCTCTCCGCAAATCATTCCTCCGCGGGGGCGTGCTTGGGTAACTGCTTTTAATGTATAGTTTATTTGTTTAAGCTGGATCTCTCGATCACCGAATCTCTCTGGAGGAACAACTTGGTCCGGGAAAAAATGTGGAAAAGTCAACATAAAATAACTCCTTTCAACAGATTTGTTGAAATCCTGTTGTATATTGTTGAATTTTACGATAAATTTGAAATTCGTGCAAAATATTTTATCGAAAAATTTCTCATATGTTTGGGGTATTGTGGGATACGCTGGGTTTTTGTGGTTTTTCATGGGGTATGTTGGGGTACTATGTGGTATATTTATAGAGTCTGATAGGAGCCTCTAAATGCCTTAAATTTGTTATAGAAACATTGAAAAAACGCAAGAAAAAGCAGAAATTTAAGGAAATAAGCGAAAATAGCGAGAAATTGAAGAAATTGCAGGAAATTAGAAGAAATTGTTAAAAAACGCAGAAATTACACCATAAAATCAGGTGCACAGAGATTCCTCAACCATTTTTACCTTCATTGTTGAAAAATCAATGATTACATGGGTCAGATTTGTTTCCATCTGTCCAGGCTGAATACAGATGGTTTTCCCTATTTTAGTCTTCCAGACACCACTGCATTGGGGCGATTCATGAATATGTCCATGCAATGTTAAAAGAGGCTGAGTTTTCTTGATGAATTCATACACAGATTGTGAACCAACGCAGGCCCCATGCATGCACACATCCAGCCCCACTTTAGCTGGCGGCATATGAATTAGGTAAATGGTTTTTTGGGGGGTTTGTGGCAAAGGAAGGCGCATTAATTCGTCTTCTATTGTAGGCAATGTGGAAGCATATGAGAACCAATCCTCAAGGTTTTCGAATCCATTGTCTGTAGACAACAAGCCTGGTCCAAATTGTGTTTGAAAAATGTAATCTTGATGGTCTTTACGGCACCTGTCTTTTAATCTAAAAGGATAATCAACCACCCAGTTCATGCCAATAAACTCAAATTGCCCTATTTTGAATTTGTTTTGGGCCATATCAATAACATGAGGGTATTTTGAGCAGATTTTTGAAAACAGGTCATCATGGGTTTTCAGATCATCATTGCCCAAATAGCCTAGATAATAAATGCCTGCTTTTTCATAAGCAGAAAAATGATTGTCTAAAAAGTTTTCAATAAAGATCTTTTGAGATTCGTGTAGAGGCACATCACGGCACAGTATATCCCCGCCATTCACGACAGCTTTGACTT
>JANQER010000267.1 GCA_028278255.1 Elusimicrobiota bacterium
AAATAGATTCATTGTCCTTAAATTGAGAAACAAAATCTTTTAAAACCCCTATAAACTTGTCGCGCTTGTCCGGATCTGTGATTAGCTCAGGTCTTTCCCCCACTTTCCATGCCCCATCCGGCCCTTGATGCGTGACCCCATCAGCCATCATAAAATCCAATAATGTGGGCATTAAAACCAAATCATATTCTTTTGCTGTGTCTAAAAGCTTTTTCATATTCTTAACAGCGCGGTCAGTCACTTTGACAGGATCGCCCCTCTCATCAAACTCAATGCCAGCACGCAAATCAGCAAAAAGCTTAAGCCGCACCACAGGCTTTGTTCCATTCTTCCCAAAAGTCTTTTTTATCCTTTCAAAATCTTTGCTAACAGCTCTTTCCACTTCCAAATGTCCTAAATCCCAATAAGCATTCCACCATTTTTCACCAGCATCCAATAAGCGCCCGTATTGTTGTCCCACCTGTCCGTCCGGGAACCGAACAGACGGCCAAGGCAAATTCACACCAACAGACATCTCTCCATTTTCCAGACCCAGTCTTTTTTGAAAATGTGCTCTCATTTTTCCAGCCCTGCTGGCCTCAGAATCAATAATGGTCTGGTCTTTTTCCAGGAACTGCGGTTGAACAGGGTCAATAAAATCCACTTTTAAATTTTTAATTTCAATTTCACCTTGAACCTTTCCCTCTCTGGTGCTGGCCTCAATATTTATTCCAATATGCGTGACTTGTGACAGATCAAACCCCTGTTCTGTGTATCCCAACGGAATTGGCACGTCTGTTGTGGGAGACCCCCTGAGCGTCAGCCATCCTCTTGTTTTTCGAGGACGGTCAATAATATT
This sequence comes from Elusimicrobiota bacterium, assembly GCA_028278255.1. GTDB lineage: Bacteria > Elusimicrobiota > Elusimicrobia > FEN-1173 > FEN-1173 > JANQER01. Next base: position 839 of record JANQER010000267.1, read on the forward strand.
GGCATTGGGCAAATAAAGTTTTCTCCCTTCTTTATCTATTAAAAACAACCGCGCTCTGTGCGCCCTGAACCAATCCCCAGTGAGTTCCTCAGACACCCTCACATCTGCCTGCACCAAAGTCTGATTGTTCCAATCCTTTTGAAGTTTCGGCACAGAAGAAACATCAAACAAAACTTCTCCGCTTTTCCGGCCATGGGAATCAACCCCGCCGGCCAAATCAACTGTGATCCTGCCTTTGGTTTGAAAAAAACGGTTGGATTTAAATTCTGTCACCCCAATTTTGTTTGTTTGGTTGATTTCAAATTTTCTTAAATCAATATAATCAGTCTGCTTAAAATATCGAATAACCAATGAAACCAAAGAGATTCCAGCCATCACTGCTATTAGAACCCCCGCCCCCGACATATCAGCCCTGGCTTCAAAAGGCAGAACAGAAAATCCATCTTCGAGAATCCCGGACAATCTGACAATAACCCCTGTGATCAACGCCAAAAGGAAAGTAACAACTCCGGCCGCGTTCTTAATTTCCTCAGCATGCGCACGCACTTTGTAACCATCGCCTGATTGATCATCCCCGCGCCAATTCCAAAACATCAAGAATCTATGCTCGGCGTTTTGGGCTGTTTTTATCTGCTCATGAATGCGGCCTTTTTCAACAGGCATTTCTCCCCACCCGCCCGGCAGAGGGCCAAAAATGTCTTCAAAAGAATCTTGAACATCCCATGGATTTTCACCGGTTTCCAAACGAGGCCAATAATGACACTGCCCCAAATCCACTGGCACAATGTCGCGCATTAATTTGGCTGTCTCAGGATGCTTATACCCCACAGTGGCCAATTCACCGGCAGCATGAATGGCCTCAACCCCTTGTTTCAAAAATTGTTGCAAATCACCAAAATGTTTTGCATTCACAACAGCGGCTGCATTTGTGGGTTCATTCATCAATTCCCAGCACAAAACACTCTCATGATTGGCAAACTGGCCAACAAATTTCTGAAATGCTTGTGTGATCTCTTTGCGTTTGGACGCATTTGTAAAAAATTCAGCATATTCCCCGGTTTTCCATTTCCCATGAGGCCCTTCTCCCTCAATTTTATCTGCTATCATAAAATCAGCCAAAACCGGCATCAGCACCAATTTGTTATTCTTGGCAATATCCAAAAGGATTTTCATGTTTTGAACAGCGCGGTCTGTGATTCTCACCCGGCCATGCTCATCATATTCAAGCCCGGCACGAAAATCCTTGAACAACCAAACCCGCACCAAAGCCTGATCCCCAAAAACACTGTGTATGTCTTTAAATTCCTTGTCCACAGCCTTTTGCACGTCAGGATGTCCCAGATCAAATTTTCTTCGTTTGCCGTCTTTGTCCACCCATTCTTCATCCGTGTCCAGCATGCGCCCAAAAAGCGACTTCATATGGGTAGGGGGATCTTGCGGCGTTCTCTTCACTTTTTTAACAGCCGGCCAGGCCCAATTCACGCCCACAGCCATTTGCCCGGAACCAATCTTTAACCTGTCTTGAATACGTTGATTCATTTGATCAGCGCGTTCTTCTTCGCCTGCACGTACCCTTGGATCAGGCGGCAAAGTTTTTGGTTTGTCCGGCTTGTCTGAAAAAGTCACCTGCAAATCCTTCAGTTCTACCTGCCCTTTCAAAGATTTCCCATGCTTGCCAGCCTCTAAGCGCACACCGATTTTGACCACATCATTGACATCAAACCCTTCCTGCGTTCGTCCCAAAGGAATAGGAATGTCTGTGGTCGGGAACCCATTCAAATGCACCCACCCATCCGGCTTTGGCCTGTCCACCAAAGCTTGGGTGGTAAAATACTGCCGTCTGCCATGACTGTCAACCAGGAACAAACATGCCTTATTCGGCCGGCTCCAGTTGCCAACAAACTTTCGCGGGATTCTCAGATCTGCATCAATTCTTGACTGATTGGCCCAAAGTTTGGACTGAAGTGTTTTGTCATTTTTCACATCAAAAAGCAGCTCCCCATATTCCTTCAGCTGAACATCCAGCTTCCCATACCGTGTATTCACAGGACGAAATGCTTTCAGATCGCTTTTCCAGGGCGTGTCAATATCAACAGGGGTTTTCTTAAAATCAATCCGAACCATGTTTTGCGGCATGACATCATCAATGATTTCATGTGCATCAAAAAACAACTGATTCTTTTCTCCGTCAATCTCAAACCCGATTGAAGCCACTCTGCGCGCATCAAATCCTTTGCGCTCATCTGGTTCTAACGACACAGCAAAAGCCCCTTCATGTGAAACTTCCACTTTTCGAGAGAACAATTGGTTTTTGTTGTCTTTCAAAAACACAGTAAGAGACAGCTTAGCCTTTGACTTTAATGTTGCAGCAGCTTCAGGGGAAAGCCTGAAATGCATCCGCACCTTTTTTCCTTTAAGATTGCGCAAACCCTCCCACGCCCGCGTCACAACTGTTTTCCCTTGAAAAGGCACGTCAAGGAATCGGCCGTTCCCGCATCGCATGTCTTTTGTCATCCGCGCCTTTTTCCATGACACAACATCCTCTGGTTTTGGCGCATAAACCGGGTTTTCAAAAAACACCTGCTGAACTTTGATAATGCCTGCATGCATTTGTTCAGTGTTTGCCCGGGATGGATTCAAAATTTTCAATGTCAGATCTGCTATTTGATCCGCAAAAAAGCTTTCCCCGTGTTTTTTGGGTTTTCGGGGCGTATAAAAAACAATCATGCGCCGCGTTTCAGGATCAAAATAACGATTTTGAGGAGAGATATTAACAGGCTGTGCAAATTGCTTATTCCCAAAAGCATCTGTGGCCGCCATTTGGATTTGAAGAGGTGTTGTTCCCTGCACCAGTCCCTCAGGCACATCCACCACCACTCTGACCCGCCTGCCGCGGGCATCAAGAAGAGGCGCTGACTTGTCAATGTGACACAGAGCTGAAGGATCAGTTCCCAACACTTTGGACACAGGCACTGTGTCGGGAAAATCAAATTTGACTGTTTTGTTTGGCGCGGATTTATTCACCAAAACCGCTTTTTCCACTATGATCTTATCAGACAGTTTGAGCCGCTGCTTCCTGATGTTTTCAGGCAACTGAGAAAAATCAACTTTCAGTCCAATGTCAGAAATGTCCCGCGGCTTAAATCCCTTTTGTGTAAAATAAGAACGGTTTGTTTTTGAATCCAGAGGATCGTACACAACCGTCAGCGTGGCAGTGCCGTCAGAATGCTGTGTCACATTTTGAACATTCATTTCACCATCACGCCATGGCGTGTTTTGCCAATGATAATTCGAATCTTTGGCCCAAATCATCACAGAACCAGGCATATGATCAGACACCCAGGCCCCAGGCACCCTCAGTGTCAGCCGAAGCTGATGATGATCAAACACAGCCGACTGCGAAACAGACACTTCATGAAAAGCATCAGGTCCTTTCAATGCCACAGGCTCATGCTTTTCCGCTGTTAACAATTTCTTAGCCGCTGGATCTGTTTGCACGCCTTGATGCAAAAGAACCGCTTCTTTGACCAGAGCCTGTTCCCAAGAGAGGCCGGACGGCGTATTAAATTTCAGACCGATATTGGCAATACTATTAAATGAATCAGAAAATTGCGGCACATAAAACAATGTTAATGTTTCTTCCACCGGATCATAAAAAGGATTATCCGCAGACACAGTCCCTGCGGCCAAAGATGTTGTCTGACTGTTCTCCTGGGTGTCTTTGGCCAAAAGCTGAACAGATCCTGCCTGCGCTTCTGCCAAAGGCGTTGGCACTTGTACCACTACTTTTATCCACCGTTTATCAGCATCAAACCGAACCGCCTCTCTAAACCAAGGCAATGGCACGGCTCTCCTTTTTCGGAGGTCCAGAGTCACTGATTCCTTAATCATAGGAATATTTTTGGCAGTCCAAACAGGCTGCGGCCATTGCAAAATATTCCCTTTCCAAGCAGACTCAGAAAACAAGCGCGATGGTTTTGCCACAACAGCGCCCAGCACACTCAGTGAAGACAAAATAAATCCCCGGCGCGTGGTTTGAAAAACAGATGAAGCTTTTTCAGTCTTGAGCGCCTGCCTGACACGTCCAGCCATGTGCCTGCCCCATTCATGAACAGGCCCTTCTTCATAACGGTTACGCGCCAAGGGGTCGTAGCCTGCCGATTTATCGGCGCTTCTAAGCTTTGCCCGAATTTTTAAACGGATTGAACCACTTGCAAAAAACAAAACAACCGCAAACAAAATCACAAAGGGTTTGACAATAAAAAGGAAAGGCGTTTGAAAGGAAGAAAGGAAAGTCCGGCTCACATACACTCGGCTGATTTCCCAAGCCAGCACATGCGGCAAAAGCAGTTTACGTAAAAAATTAAAAATCACACTCTCAGACTCAACCACCAAAACCGGTGACAACATGATTTGTCCGGGCGCACGGCCGTGCGCCTTTACGCGATATTCACCCAACCACCCCTCTTGAATCTCTCCCACACGCAATAAAATTCCTTTTGCCTCCAACCTTCTCTGCCAAACCCCCACAAAATCCTCAGCCCATGTGTTTCTTTCTGTCACTCCTTTTCCTTGCTTTCTTACCCACAATCCCATCACACCCAGTGCCACAATCAAAATCCCTTGTGCACCAACCCCTACCCCAATCACAGTCAACACATCAACATACTCTGCCCCCAAAACATTCAACAACACGCCTGCCAACATCAACACACTCATCCCCAAAAACCCTGCCCCATATTCTAAATGCTGCACAGGATCAAAAGGCCGGCGCTTGCTGGGAGGACGCCAAGGCTCTCTTTGGGGTTTTTTAGGATCCAGTGAGGAAGGCAAAGGATGTCTCTCTCTGAGCAAATCACGAATATTCGGCGCTTTCGGCAATCTGGGCTGTAGATTTTTTGGCACTGTGGGTGAAGGGAAAAATTGAGAAGGATCAGGATGCATAACAGGTTTTAAACTCTCAAATATCTTTGGATAAAAATCTTTCAAATCCTTTGCCATTTTCATATGGCCATTTTCTTTCAACCCCGCATGAAGATTACTTAGAATATAAGTATGCTCCAATTCTAACTTGGCTTTCTGAAGATTTAGTGGCAGTTTTTCTTGAGGGACATCAGTAAACGATGGAAAGATTTCAGTCATAATATAAACATCGTCCAAACTTACATATTCAGGTCTGAGCAGCTTATGAATAAACGAAAAAATCTTTAAAAGATTGTCTTCTGAATATCCATGTTGTCTCAATGCCGCTGTCACAAGAGAATGCCCGATAAAAGTCACGGCATACAAACGCTTTTCTTCTTCAACCGTCATCTTGATTCCATAGGCTTGCTTCAATTTCAATTCAGCAGCGCCAAAAGAAAGTTTCAACAGTTTGTCTTTAATCTCAGGATCAGAGGACAAAGCAATGCTGTCAAAGACAGGATGATTATCAGAAACATATTGGTTATCTTCCTTCAATATTTCTTTAACAATCTCAATCAAAGGATTTCTGACATAAACATAATCCCTGGAAAAGTACAAGTATAAAGCCTGCACATAATCAGTGATAAGCCCTTTTGCAAATAAATTGTTTGCTTTTGTATCGTTGTACAGAATTTGATAGTAACCTCTGACTGAATTGCAATAAGAGAGAACCAATTTATCCCTTAAAGCCCTGCTTTTAGCTGCTTTTTCTTCTAAAGCAATCTCCTCCTGATGCCGGTGAAACAAATACCCGCCCACAGCCAGCCCTGCGGACAAAATTCCGCCAATCATTAAAACACGGATCCATTTAAAAGATTTTTTGGGCTTTTTCTGCGCCGAAGAAAATACTTCTTCTTTCCTCTTTGAAGCTTGTTGCTCAACAGTCATTTCAATTTGTTTTTTCTCTTGATCAACTTGTTTCAATGCTTTCTCAGCAGTCTGAACCGCTTCTTTGAGACTCTTTAGATTTTTCTGCACATCCTGCATCTGACGAATATGCTGCAAAGCAGATTCTGCCTGCTTCACTGCTTCTTGCGCATCATCTAAGAACTGTGTGATATTTTTAAGGGGATCTCCCTCAGCCACGCCGGATCTGGCAGTATTGACAGAGAGGAGGGTCGTCATGGTTTCTTTTATTTTCTCAAAAGCTACATTTGTCTTTTTATACAATCCTTCCGCTTCTGTCTTTGCTGTCTGAAATTCCTCATAGGCCTGATCTGTCATTAACAAATTTTTCCAATCAGCCCAGTCTTCTCCTGAAACATCCATAAACACTAAAAAGTTATCGAGCACCTCATGATCCGGCAAAGAAAAGCGCGTTGGAATGTATTCCAGTTTCCCCTGCTCCAATAAAGTTTGAATCACATCAAAGTCATCTCCACTCACTTGATCCTGAGACGAAACCTTATGAAATTTCTTTGTGATATCAAATGTTTTTAAAGGGATTTTTAAAAGGTATGGCCCTTCGTTTTTAGGCGTCAACCGAACAAAATACTCACTGTCAGATACGAACCTTTCAATACCAGAAACGCCTTTGCGTTTCAAAAAAGCCGTCAACCTGTCACGGTCTTCTGGATAAGGCGCCATCCCATACTCATGGCGCAGCGCCTTAGACTGCTTCTCTGTCTGCACACTGATTTTCAAATGCACCCGCGCTTTTTGTCTATAATCCTTGAACTCCTCCTTTAATGAATCAACAAAATCATGCGGGTTTTCGCTTTCATCCAAATCTTCATACATGCGAACAACATCCTCTTGAACAACTGTAATGCCTGACCCCAACGGAAAACCCACCCCCAACCCTGACAACCCTGCATCCACCCATTCAGAACCCGACAAAATCTCCAGCGCCCCCCCTGCCATTTCCCCTCCCCCGGGGAACAAATAAAGCATCACCAACGGCAAAGCCAGAAAAGCCAAAAAAACCATCAGACCAGGCCACGAAAAAGGCTTCTTTTTGGTTGAGCCAGGCGGCTGCAAACGAAATGTTTCTTCCTCAATCCCGGCTCTTTGCTCTATCTCCTCTTTGAAAGATGAGCTCAACACTTCTCGCATCATTGCTTCTTTAAACGGCTCTTTTTGAAATCCGGGAATATTCTGAAGATCCCGTTCAATCAATTGATTGAGTGAAGGCATAACAATGTCTTCAATCAACAAGTCTAAAACAGTGCCGCTCACATAATTTTTAAGAAGAGCTTGAACTTTTTGGTAAAAACCAACCAACACCTGTTTGATATTCTTCTCCAAAGTATAATCATCAAACTTCTTAGCCATTCTGGCCACAGCCTTATAATCACTTTTTGCTTTCCCAATAGTAAGCTCTTTGCTGTCCTTAAAGAATTGTATCTCTTGAATAAAAACCAATGCCTCCTGTATCATCTTTTCTCTGACAATACTCTGCAATCTCTCTTCTGTAATCCCCTTTGAAATTTCTTGCTCCCATTCCCTCATCTTCTCTGAACCTATTTCCAAATGGAGGCTCTCATGAAGCAGCGTCCAAAAACATCTGCGCCAGGCATTTCTGTCACGCAAAAGCCCTTGCGGCCGCACAACCGCAGCACGCACATATATTTTCTTTTTCCCTTCTGTGGTCACAATAGCGCGGCCCAATTGGCCGTCATTGGATATGACAATTTCTGAAACATTAAAATAATATCCTTCTTTTTTTAGCCGTTTTAAAGCCTTGCTTATATTTTTGGATATTTTTTTCGATTCATTGGCATTAATCCCTACACTGGCGCCAATGCCTTTATAAGACACACGGCCGTCTTTTTGAATCACAAAAGTCAAAGGGTTTTTGGCGGCATTACTATATGCCGGCAACGCAGCAGGCAATAAGTCCGGCGTCAATGGCAAGCCTGTTTGCAGAACTTCTTTAATGGAGCCGGCAGGGGTCGAAATAATCCGTTTATCTGGCGAAAGCTTTATTAAGTGAGCGCCAGAAAAAACACTCGGTGCACGCACAATGGTCAAAGGCTCCGGTTGAACAGAACGCTTTCCTGAAACAAATTCGTCTACCATATTAACAGTAAGCGCACAAAAATCTTTGCTCCTTCCATCATTATGCTGATACGCATCCGCCAAATCCGACAATTCTTCCCAAAGAATCTGAAACTTCCATCCCAAAGGCGTGATATCACCTGTCTTGAAAAATGTCACCAATTTTTCTTCACCCGCGACATCGCACAAATACTTAATGGCCAGTGTCTCCCATTTATATCCGCCTGTGACGCGGCCTTGCGCTCTGTCTTCTTCATCCAATTCAGCAATGGCATCAATCAATTGTTTTTGCGTGATTTTGTCACCAGAGCCAAAACGTTCTCTTATAGACAAATAATCAGCCATGCCTTCATCAAGCATGTGGGAAGCAAATCCAAAATAGCGCTGATGATTGACTTCATGCGGAATAATTCTTTCTAAGGTTCCCTGATCGTATTTCCTTCGGCATACAATCACCCTGAAAAAAGAAAGATACAAAGCATCTTCTTCGTCTCTTCTAAAAAAAGACCTTGGCGCAAAAATGGTTTCAAATTGTGGGTATTGTTCTTTAAATCTGTCCAATTGTTCTTGATCTTTTGCCCAATGCTTGGATTGAGGATGAATAAGCCTGGCCTGTTCTCTGATTTTCTTTGACAAAAAACCGCGGATTTCCTTTAAATCTGTCTGCCCCTTTCTCAGTTTCCTGGCCAGCCATAATTTGACCTTCCCTGGCAAAAGGCACTCAATAGCCAACCGATTGCTGCCAATCCCTTCATCCATAAGTTCATCAAAAATCCGCTCCACTTCGGTTTCTGCTTTTTTCTGCGCCAATTGCCTGGATTCTGTTAAACGCTTTTTCTCCCGAATCAGTTTGTCTGCTTGATAACGGTTATAGCAATAGTAATTTTCATCTCTTGAATAAGGCAAAGCGCCAAAACCTTTATAAATCAGCTCTAAATTCTCATTCGGCTGATTCAAAACCAGTATCTCACTGGCGCTGTCCATTTCTTTATCTGCCATGGCATATTCCAAAACCTTGCCTGTGAGTTTCTTCCCCAACCCTTTGCGCTGAAAATCTTTCCTAACGGCAAGGGCATCAAACATATAAATGTATTCTGAATTGATCCCGGGGAATGCATACGTAGGGACATTACAGTGCGCAAAAGCCAGTCCTAAAAGTCCTTGATTTTTAGAATGGATTTTAAAAAGCATGTTTTTTGGAAAATTATTCCAACGTGTCCAAAATTGATCAGGGTAAGAATGCCCCTCAAGTTTAACCCACTCTTCAATCACTTTTTCTCTTTCCAATGGCAAAACCTGCCGCATATAGCAGGGCTCTCCATCCACGATAAAACAATCAATACTCTCGAGCGCTTTGATAAATTGAGCAAAAGCAAATAAATCAAAAAACCGGACTTCTTTTAAAGCATTAATTAAATCCTGTTTCAAAATATTCTTTTCTCTGATCAAGTCCAAGGCATATTCAGCGTCGCGCATCAGCTGAACTCTTGCCCTTTGCCGACTCATGGATCCTGCTTGATTATGAAAATCAATGACTTTATGTACAATCTCACGAATATTCCTATCATTGATAGACTCCACTGTGCCGGGCTGAACAAAATAATAAGCAGCCGCCCCTGTCGCAGCTGCCACCCCCAAAACAAACAACCCGGACAAACCACTCACCCATGACCCAGTGTCCAATCCGTACGTGAACCCTGTTGAAAATAAAAACAAACTCCCCATAAATGGCATTAACAACAGCAAGCTTATTCCAGATTCACCTGCTGCCACACGATAAAAACTCCCTGGTCTTTGGTTTCTCGTGTAATTGCCCAATTTATTGGGCGCTTCTAAAATTTTTCTCCCTAATCTCACCCCCCAGGAAGGCTCAAAACGCTGCACTGTGAGCACCTTGCCGCCTACTTCTATGGAATGGCCAACACCACTTTGTCTGTTTGAAAAGAAAAATTCATGCACATCACCTGTGCTGCGCTGCTTTACGCTTGCCACATAGCCGGTGACGCCATTGTCTTTTTTTTCTTCCAAAGACTGCACTTGCCAAATGGATTGTTTGAACCCTTTGAACCACAGCATGGCTTGGGCTTGGGTGATGAGATTTTGGAATATGGCCTTTACTGCTATGGCTGAGGCCAATAGGCTCTGCACATAACTGAAGCGCTGTCCCACGCCCAAATCTTTCTGCGCTATGCCCAATGCATCCACAATTGTGAGTTTTTCCCCGGCAAACAGCTTTTCCAATGGGGTTTTGTCCTGGCGGAATGCATCCAAATAGTCATGCCCGTCTATTTTGTCAAACCTGGGGGCCAGAACCACATACGCTGTGCGCTTGTCTTTGAGCAGGTCGCATATTCCACGCGTGTGGAAGCCGCCGGCAACCAAAACAGCTATAGGCTGTTTTGATTGAAA
>JANQER010000332.1 GCA_028278255.1 Elusimicrobiota bacterium
GCATTTCTTTCCTCGATAAGCTGATGGCCTCTCATCCCATGCCAGTGGTTGTGCTGAGCGCTTTGACGCCCAAGGGCTGTGAAACGTCTCTGCGCGCTCTGGATCTGGGCGCTATGGATGTGATTCAAAAACCAAGTCTGAATATTTCCGGGAATATGGGGCGCATGATGGCGCCTTTGATTGAAAAGATAAAAGGAGCGGCGCTGGCCAAAGGACGGATTTCCACTGTTCGTTCGCCGGAAGAACAGAAGAGCGTTTCACAAAAGCCGCTTTTGAACACAACCGAAAAAGTGGTGGCCATTGGCGCGTCCACCGGCGGAACTGAAGCCATCCGGCACATTGTGAGACACTTGCCGGCTGATTTCCCGGGGGTGCTGATTGCCCAGCACATGCCTGAGAATTTCACCCGGTCATTTGCGGAAAGTCTTAATAGAATCGGCCGAATGGAGGTGCGTGAGGCCGGGCACGGAGACACTGTGCACACCGGACTGGCCCTGGTGGCACGCGGAAATTTCCATTTGAAGCTGAAACGAAGCGGGGCGCGCTATTTTGCGGCCGTGGAAAGAGGACCTGCTGTGTGCCGGCAGAGGCCGTCAGTGGAGGTCCTTTTTAATTCCATTGCAGAGACTGCGGGAAAAAATGCCGTGGGCGTGATTCTCACAGGCATGGGAAATGACGGCGCTGAAGGGCTTCTTCGTATGAAACAGGCCGGGGCATGGACCATTGCCCAGGATGAAAAATCATCTATTGTTTACGGCATGCCGTGCGAAGCGGCCAAATTGGGCGCGGCTCAGAAAATCATGGGTTTGTCTCAAATCCCCGATGAACTGATCATGCGCTTTTCATCGTCGGATGGGCGGGGAGCAGGCGGCTGAACAATAGTCCCTAACAGATTATATTTTGGACATTTTTGCAAAATATTTTAAAACTGTGACGGGAAAAAGCTGTTTGCAGATATCTGAATTCAGTGGGTTTGGGATTTGACTATTCTTTGATTATTGTCTCTTGGTTATTGGTTATTATTTGGTTATTGTTTCTTGGAATTTGGTTATTTCCGGTTTATCCGGGTTAGGCGCAATGCGGTTTAGATAAGCGTAGTTGCCCGATTTATCGGGCTCTTTAAGGCAAATAAATGCATTAAAAGCGCCCCATAAATGGGGCAATTACAAAAATC
>JANQER010000335.1 GCA_028278255.1 Elusimicrobiota bacterium
TGAGAATGGCCGAACAGTAAGAGCCGTATGAATCGAGAGACTCATGTACGGATCTGTGAGAGCCTGGAGGTGAGATCCCTCTGGGCCACTCGACCCCAGAGACACAAGACATCCACAAAATTTCAGGGCCGTTATTCGAAGCTTTTAATTTTTTTTCATTGTCCCCGGATGTGATCAAAAATCATCTTCGAACTTTATTGCAGTCGGATGTGAGGTGGTAACGAGGGAGAGATGGCTGCGGGGAACTTGTCAGAGGGAGGCCTTTGTAATGACCCCTGTTTTCAAGAAGCTAAAAAAATGGTTTAAACGAAAATGTAATTGCCCTCCGTCTAAAGCCGGATATGGCTAGATTTATCGGGCGCTTTAAGATTAAACATATTTAAAATACGCCCCATAAATGGGGCAACTACAAGATCTAGAAGCTTATGATATTGAGGCTGCTTGAATTAGAATAGCTCCTATTAAAACGGGGGTCGGTATGAATTATATTTAAATTTCTGTTATCATAGGACCATAAAAAAGATAATATCTATTTTATGACCAAGATTCTTGTTGTGGATGATGAGATGGATCAGTTGAACCTGCTGTTTTTGATGTTGAAAAAGGGCGGGTATGATGTGGTCCGTGCCAGTTCCGGGGCTGAAGCCATGGAGGTTTTGCGCGCGGAGCCGCCTGATTTGGTGATTTCGGATGTGAATATGCCGGACATCAGCGGCTTGCAGCTGGCCACCATGATGAATATGGATTTGGTTCTGCGCAGTATTCCTATTATTTTGACATCCGGCCGCAATGTGACAACAGAGGATGAAATTGCCGGTTTAACAGCCGGTTGTGACGGGTACATTAACAAGCCTTTTTCTGCCAGCAAGTTGCTGGCTTATGTGGAAGCTTCTTTCCGGCGGCGTGAAATCGGAATGGATGCCAATCCTTTGACGCGTTTGCCCGGCAACAGTTCTATTCTGCGACGGTTGGAGCGTGTGATGGCTTCCAGAGAACCTTTTGCGGCTTTGTATGTGGATCTCAATAATTTTAAGGGTTTTAATGATAGGTATGGGTTTTTGAAAGGGGATGAGGTGATTCGTTTTACCGGGCATATTCTTTTAAAGGCCAATCAGAAGGTTTATGAAGGACGGGATTTTGTGGGGCATGTGGGCGGTGATGATTTTGTGGTGGTGACTTCTCCGCAGCGGATAGAGGCTTTTTGTCATACCATTATCAAGATGTTTGATGACGGGGTTTATCGGTTTTATCAATCAGATGATTTGGAGCGCGGCTATATTGAAACTTTGGACAGACAGGATAAGCCGGTCCGATATCCCATTATGGGCGTGGCCATTGCTGTGGTGACGAATGAAAACAGGCGTTTGTCGCAGGTGGGACAGGTGTCCCAAATTGCGGCTGAATTGAAGCATTATGTGAAGTCTTTTAATAAAAGTCACTATCAAGTGGACCGGCGCAAAGATTAGAGTTGATATCCCCATCCCCCAAACCCCGGATGTACCGAAATTGCAAATGAGTTTTGGGCCAGTTGCGAAACAGCCTATTGAGGCCCTCACCCTTCACTTCGTGAAGCTCCCGTCGGAGACAGGAGAGGGGGTTTGAAGGAAAAAGCATTTCGCAACAGTCCTGTTTTGTGTTTTATCTGCCCTCAACCCAAATGTCGTGTTAAAATCATTTTTATGCGTTATTTTGCTTCGTTTTTGCTGTTGTGTTGCATATATATAGGCTGACAGGGTAAAATTCTGAGGGAAAAGCGAGGCGTAATTATGATTAAAAATAAGAACCTTGTGCTTGTTGTAGGCGATGACAATATTACCATGGATGTTTTAAAAAAGTTTTTCACTAGAAACAACTATGAAGTCAGGTGCTCTGATCATATTATGGATGCCATTGTGAAATTGGATGAATCTGTTGATGTGATTATTGCGGATTATAAGAACACCGGGCTCAATGGTTTTGATTTTTGTCAGATGGCAAAAATGAAATACAGGATCCCCATTATTAAAATTGCCGGTACGCATGAGATTGAGAAGGGTGATCTGAAATCCCATTTTGATCATATTTTGTTAAAGCCTTTTCGTTTGGAACTTTTGTGGAATTCAGTCGGAAGTTTGCTGAGAAGAGCGCGGTATTATTTGAATTAAGTGCGAAGTTAAAATCAAAGAGAAAACAAGGGCTAGTTTTGGCTAGCCCTTTTCTGTTATATGAGACATATCAAAAAGCGCCTGATGAATCAGGCAAATACAGGAGAAAAGGCGCTTGTTACAAATATAAATGTGTTTTGACGGCTTGACATGCAGCGGCAATGGCAGGCTGCTTGTTTTTACTTCGGACTTCGGTATTCGCACTTCGCACTTTTAATTATGGCAGTGCTGTTTGTTTGAGCCTGACCCGGATGGGCAATATGACAACTTCCATGCCATTGAAAAGCAGTTTGCGTTGAAGAGCAAAAGCTGTTTGGTTGTGTAAAAGTCGTGTGACAAAATTCTCTCCTTCAAATGCCAGTTGTCCTGTGAAAAATACTTTTTTAGGCCATTTTTGTGAAACGTTTTGACAGAGTGTTTCCAGCCCTTCAATGACGTCTGTTTCCATGAGCATGCCAGATTCAGCATATAGGCCCATTTTGTGGGCGAGTTTGACGTACTTGTCTAAATCCTTTTGGATGGAGCTCTTGAAGTTTTCGATTTCGGTTTTGCTTCTGAGCCTGTCACTGTCAATCACGCCAACCGAGAGAAAAACAAAATTTTTAAAGTGTCCGGGGAAAGACCGGTGGATGGCCAAAAATGAATGAATGCCCATGCCGTTATATCCGTTCACCATCAATAGGGCTGTTGGTTTTGAGGGGGATTTGGGCGGGGTGATTATGTTGTCAGAAAGGGGCAGCTGGGTGAGAATTTCATCCAAATGACGCAGGGCTTTCATGGTGTTGTCATAATGGCGGCGCACCCAATAACAAAAAGCGATTAGCAAACCGGTGATCATCAAAGTGACCCAGCCGCCTTCCCCGAATTTGAGCAAAATTGTGACGGTTAAAATCACAAAGGTCAGACAAAATCCCGTGCACATGACAATGAATTTTTGAACCCATCCCGGTCCTCTTTCTCTCAGCCAATGCCGGGCCACACCGAATTGGTCCAGTGTAAAGGTGAGGAACACGTTAATACTGTACATAACGACCAATATTTTTACGGATCCGCCCGTGTAAAGAAGCATGGCCAGAGCCGCCAATCCCATGACCAGAATACCGTCTTTAATGACAAGACGGTCGCTCAGGTTGGTGAAACGCGTGGGCAGCCAGCGGTCAACAGCCATATTGGACATCACCCGAGGGCCTGCGAGAAACCCGGCCTGGGCCGCCACGAATAGTAAGGCCCCTTCGGACAATAAGGTGACAAAGAGAAAGGTTTTTCCAAAAGGCCAAGCACTCGTCAGGGTTTCAATAAGAGTGGCGTTTAATGTTTGTCCGGGAACGTGACGGATGTCATTGAGAATGTAATTGAGCAATATGCCTCCGGCAGTAAAAGCCAATGAAATGGCCATATACTTCATGGTTCGTTTTCCGGTGGCAATACGCGGTTCCCTTAGTACCGGAACACCGTTGCTGACGGCCTCAATCCCTGTAAAGGTTCCGCCTCCCAGACAAAAGGCACGCAAAAGTATAATCAGAAGGGCCCAGAAACCCACTTCTGAGATCCCGTTCTGTGTTTGTTCAACTGTTTCCGTGATCAGGGAAGGGAGCTCACTTCCGTGAGAAAAGATGCCAAACAAGATGATCGTGGCATGGGTGAGGATAAAAATCAGGAAAATGGGGGTTAAAATGACAATAGATTCTTTGACCCCTCGTAAGTTGAGCGTTATTAGAAACACAAGGCAGAGAATGGCCATTCCCAGTTTATAGGGGAGAAATGAGGCCGGCAAAAAACTAAAAATCGCGTCCATGCCAGCGGCAATGGAAATGGCCACGGTCAGAACATAGTCCACCAAGAGCGCGGACCCGGCCACTACGCCCGAGAGAGGGTTAATGAGTTTGGTGGCCACCAGATATCCTCCTCCGCCGGCCGGGAAGAGTTCAATGATTTGAGAATAGGTGGCTGCGAGAATAAAAACCGTGAAAGCCACCATGATGGCCAGTGGGATGGCCAGGTGTGTGTATTCCCCAAGGCTTAGAAAAGCTTCTTCCGGTCCATAACATGAAGAGCTTAGTCCATCAGCCCCTAATCCCACCCATGCAAAAAAGGCGATGAGGGAAATATGTCTAAATATTTTGGGGTCAAGCGGGTTTTTAGGCTTTCCGAGTAGTAATTCTCTGATTTTTTCTACCATAAATTTTGTGAATTGGACCTCAACTGAAAAAAAAACCCCCCTTGTGATAAGGGAGGAACAATGTCTATGAATGTGATAATAGCAAATTTATGTGGGTTGTCAATAGATTATGAAAGCAATGAGCATAGAGCAAAGGGCAAAGAGAAAATGCAAAATTAAATCAACAATTTGTTTCGCTCTATTTTTTACCAAATTGCCAATGACGAATTACGCATTACAAACCTATTGCAGTCTGAATCTGACCAGGACTGGGAGGCTGGGTTCAGTGTATCCTTCCGGCAGTGAGGGAAAAGGCGCTGAGGATTCAACTGCTCTTTTGGCCATGAGGTCAAACAGGGCGTCATGGGATGATTCTGTGACATTGACACTGCTTAGTGAGCCGTCTCTTTCAATGATAAATGAGACGGAACATTCTTTGGTGCCGGCATTGCGCCTGTCCCAGGATTCCCACAAGCGTTTGTATAGGAGATTGACATACCATGTGTAAGGAAACCCGGTGTTGAATGTGCCGCCGCCGCCCGGACCAAAACCGCCGATTTCCAATGAGGTGCCCACGCCTCCGACAGGGCCGGTTTTGGAGCCCATGATATCTCCTTTTCCTTTGGTGGATTCTCCTTTTCCGTTAAGAGTGCCTTTGTTTTTTTTGGCCGGGGCTTTTGAAGGGGGAGGGGCTTGTTTTTTGACCACGGTTTTGGCTTTTTGTTTTGGTGCTTTTTTCTTTTTTGGTTTTGTGGGTTTTTTGGCCACAGCCACTTTGTTTTTTTTGTTTTTGGATTTGGTTGTTTTGGGGGAAGATTTTTTTGGCGATGAAGATGCTTTTTTGGCAGGCTTACGCGGGGCAGGCGCTGGTTCCATAATGCCTGTTCCGAATCCGGAAGCCCCGCCCACAAAGTTGATTTGGTACCATTGGCGTTTGGGTTTGGACGCAGATGAAAAAATCAGAAAGAGGAGGAGAATTATATGCAGGCCGGCTGAATAGGAGAGATAGCGTGTCATTTTTCTTTTTCAGCGGGGTCGATTCTGAGAACCCCCACGCCGACTTTGGCGGCTTTGACTTGTTCAGAGGCGTCCAGGGCCACGACCACATTTTTAAAGGAGACATCCCTGTCAGCTTCAATGAGCACGGCTTTTTCAGGGCTTTTTGAGAGGAGGGCGCTCAGATTTTTTTGGATGTTTTTTCGGAGGATGCGCTTGCTTTGGAGATAGTAATCACCATTTTTTGTGATCTGAATGATAATAGGGTTGTCATTTTCCAATGATTTATGCGAGACAGCTTTTGGGAGGTTGATGGGGATCTCTGACTGAACCAGAAAGGGTGATAAGACCATAAAGATGATGAGCAATACAAGCACCACGTCAATAAATGGCACCATATTGATGTCAGTCAAAAGTTTTTTCTTTTTTTTGTGGACATTGATGTTGATAGCCATGATATTAAAGGGATGAATAGGGGTGAATACGTCTGAATAAGGATGAATATGGGTGCAAACATTTCCCATTAATCAACCTTTGGCCATAAAATATTATACCCCTGCGATCGTGTGTTTAATTTCTAGTTTCAAATTTCCAATTTCTATCAGCAATAAATCACAAATCTATCCCAGCCTTTTTGGCCAGTTGTTGGCTTTTGAATGTGAAATAGTTAAAGATCATGGTGGCTGGGATGGCCACAGCCAAGCCGGCTGCAGTGGCCACCAATGCTTCTGATATGCCTCCGGCCACTGTGGCAATGCCGCCCCCGCCTGAGCTGATGGATATGGAATGAAAAGCCCTGATGATGCCGATGACTGTTCCCAAGAGGCCTATGAAGGGGGCTGAGCTGGCAATAGTCCCCAGCAATGCCAGTCTTTTTTCAATTAATTCAAAATAAAATAAGAGGTTGGGCATTTCATTGGTGTTTTGTGTGTCAATGGTTTGCTTGGCGTGGCGCAGGACTGCCCAGCATTGCATGAAAATGGCAATAGACAGGATGGAAAATATAAAGAGAATGCTGAGTATCGGCCATCCCAAAGCAATGGTGTGTTTGAAATCAAAGTTCATGAATAGAATCCTTCCAGACAAAAGACCGAAGACCGAAGACCACAGACCGAAGACCAAAGACCGAAGACCAAAGACCAAAGACCAAAGACCAAAGACCAAAGACCAAAGACCAAAGACCAAAGACTAAAGACTAAAGACTAAAGACTAAAGACTAAAGACTAAAGACTAAAGACCAAGAAACTTTAATAAGACAAAAATAACAAATTTTATTGGCAATTACAAATTTAAGTGCAAGCTGTGTTTTTTTGGGAATTGCTTTTAGTCTTCGGTCTTGGTCTTCGGTCTGTGTTTTTAGTCTGATTTATACATTAAACCTAAAATACACCACATCTCCGTCTTTCATTTCATAGTCTTTGCCTTGGGCCGTGACCAGGCCTTTTTCTTGAATAGTTTTATAGTTCCCCAGGCTCATTAAATCGTCAAAATGATAGGTTTCAGCGCGTATAAAACCTCTTTCAATATCTGAGTGGATTTTTCCCGCAGCTTTGACAGCTTTGGTGCCCTGAGGGATGAGCCAGGCTCTGGATTCTTTGGGGCCGGCGGTAAAAAAACAAACCAGTTTGAGGAGGTTTTTGCCGGCATTGGCCAGCTCAGCCAGTCCGGGAGACGTGATGCCGGCGGATTCATAATAGGCTGAGCGTTCTTCTTCCGGCAGCTGTACGATTTCCGATTCCATTTTGGCGCAAAGGGCAATGACCCGGGCATTTTCTTTTTGCGCTCTTTGCTGGAGCTCTTTGAGTAAGTCAGGGTCAGCGCCGTTTTCGTCGGTGTTGGCCACATATAAGATGGGTTTGGCTGTGAGAAATCCGTATTCCTGAATGATGTCTTCTGAGAGGTCCTGTGTGCGTGCGGATTTTCCTTCTTCAAAGTTTTGAATAATTTGTTTTAATGTGTCCAAGCGTTCTTTTGCTTTTTTGTCGCCTGAGCGCGCAATGGATTCTGTTTTTTCAAAAGCTTTTTGGGCTTGCTGCAGGTCTGCCAGCAAGAGTTCTGTTTCAATAATATCCGCTGATTCATCAGGGTCAATCTTATGCAGGACATTCACCACATTCTCGTCTTTAAAGCATCTGACCACATGGGCCACGGCATCCACAGAGCGAATGTGCGATAGGAACTGATTGCCCAGCCCTTCTCCCTGGCTGGCGCCCTTGACCAGACCGGCAATGTCCACGAATTTGATGCCGGCAGGTGTTGTTTTCTCGCTTTTGAACTTTTCCGTCAGCACAGGTAAGCGTGTGTCAGGCAGGGGTACAATACCTACATTTGGGTCAATGGTGGTAAAGGGGAAGTTGCTGGCTGAAGCGCCTGCCCCTGTTAAAGCATTAAACAATGTTGATTTTCCCACATTGGGGAGTCCCACAATTCCTATTTCCATAAACAGTTCCTTTTTTGTTATATGATATTCTTGTAATGTCTGCGGATAAGACAGTCAGCAAGAGACGGGGAGATGACACTTAGCCAAGCTGCGTATTTGACCCACCAGGGGACATAGACTTCAAGAGGCTTGCGCTGCACTGCTTTGACCACAGCGCGGGCTGCTCTTTGTACCGGTATTTTGGCGTGATCAGGATAATTGGACGGAAGCTTGCGCCTGTCCACGTTTTTAGGCATTTCAGTTTCAACGCCGCCCGGGTAGACCGAGGTGAATGTGATGTTGTGTCGTGCCAGTTCCAATCTCACGGATTCTGTGAGGCCGGCCAAAGCAAATTTGCTGGCGCAATAAGCTGACATAAAGGGGAGTCCGCGCCGGCTGAGGCCGGAGCCCACATTGACAATATGGCCTCCGCCTTGTGTTGTCATAATAGGGGTAATGGCTTGTATGGTGTAAATCAAAGACCAGAAATTGGTGTCCATGATGTTTTTGATGTTCTCCAGAGGCATGGCGGCAAAGGGTTCCATCATGAGCAGTCCGGCATTGTTAATGAGCACGTCTATTTTTTGGAAATGGTCATGTGTTTTTTTGATGAGTTCTTGGACTTGTTCCTGTTTGGAGACATCTGTTTGAACGATTAAAGGGGTTTTGCCTGTGAGGGACTGGATGTCACGGGCAAGAGATTGCAGGCGGTCCATGCGCCTGGCAGTCAAACACAATTGCACGCCTTTTTGGGCCAGCATCAAAGCTGTTTCCCGGCCAATGCCGCTTGAAGCGCCTGTGATTAAGACAACCATTTTTTAATCCTCCGGAAGATGGATAATTCAATAATCAAATTCCAAGAAACAATAACCAGAGCCAGTTGCGAAATAGCCTGTTGAGGCCCTCACCCTTCACTTCGTGAAGCCCTCCCGTCGGAGACAGGAGAGGGGGTTTGAAGGAAAAAAGTGTTTCGCAACAGGCCCATATTGTTTAGTCCCTAAGAGATAATATTTTGAACATTTATACAAAAATATTTTAAAATTCAGAGGATAAAACAGATATTTGCAGATTTTTAATTTTTCATTTTGAATATTTGAATTTCCAGGGATTTGGCCTTTGTTTGATTATTGTCTCTTGGTGATTGTAATGTGTTTGGTTCTTGAATATTGGTCATTGGTTATTATTTGGTCATTGTTCCTTGGAATTTGGTTATTTCCGGTTTATCCGGATTAGGTTCAATGCGGTTTAGATAAGCGTAGTTGCCCGATTTATCGGGCTCTTTAAGGCAAATAAATGCATTAAAAGCGCCCCATAAATGGGGCAATTACAAAAATC
>JANQER010000144.1 GCA_028278255.1 Elusimicrobiota bacterium
CCCAGGTGTGATGCTAGCACAAGTCGGATGGAGTAGGAATGAAGCCAAATTGGCTATTAAGTCTGGTTTAAAAGTGGCGGGGATTTCAGTGGCACGGGCTATTGTATGGGTTGTCTCTGAAATTGGAAGTACATTTGCAGATGTCGAAGAGATTGTCCTCGGAGAGAGTTATTTATTTCGCAGTTCTGTAGATGCAATAAATGGGGATATTCACTGGTTGAGCAAAAAAATAGAGCAAGCGAAATACGTCCTGGGCCAGATGCATAGGGCCACGCATGATCCCAATGTCATAGAATCGCCGCTAGAACGAATGTCTGGTGCGGTCGGGATATGGGTTGGCGGATTCTTTTCTTCTCTGGCACATTTGACTTGTTTGGATCGTCCTTTAAGTGAATACACTGATGCTGTTAACAAAGCTGGGATTTATGCTGGTTTTTATATGATTGGTGGTACAGCGGTTGAAATGGTCACAGGTCTGGTTCAAATGGTGGCTGATACAGTGACATTAAAATATATCAGAGATGATTGGGCCTCAGGCATTGTGGACACAGCTGGTGCGATTGTCACACTGGTGTTGCTTGGGAAAGGCGTTAGATCAGCCTTGGCAAAAGTGCCTAAAAATAGTTTTTTGGGCCGCAATCTGCAGAAAATAAGCAACAGCCGGCTGTTTCAATGGATCAATAAATCCAAACTGACAATACGGCAGTCTGTCAGGAATATTTTGTTTGAAGGAAAAATGATTGCAAAGTCTGCTCTTATAAAAGCGAGAAATTGGTGTTTGACCAAATCCGTTAGAAATTTGTTGGCCAATCAAAAAGGACATGTGCTGGCAGTGCCTAAAAAACCAATGACACTTTATGGCCCGAGAGGTTCCGGCCAGTTTGTGATGAATAATTATACAGGGCCTAAAAGCAAAATCATGGCCCAATATGAAGCTCTCCACTGGATGAAAAAAGAAGCCTTAATATTAGAAACCACTGGAAAAACTTGGGCTCAACTAAAAAATCAAGGATTTGAAAAAGCGTATTTGTTTGACCAAGTTGATGATGTGTTTTTAAAAGTGGCTCAGAAGGAGGGGGCTTATATAGTGATTGAGGAGTCCAAGCCAAGTTCAATTTTACGGTTGCTTGATGATGGGCTTGATGGGAAACCAATGAGCATTAAAGTTAAAACATTAGAGAATGGGCGTATCCCTTATACAGATGACCTGTCCAGTTATGTCAATAAAGGCATAATCCAAATTGAGGAAATAGCTGGGCGAACATATGTGAAAGGAATCACCTCGGATATTGATTTATTGGCATTTAAGAGAGTGAGTGGACGGCCGCCAAAAGTTTTTGATCAGTCTCATCCAGTGTATGGATACTCATCCAATCCTGAAATAGCCATTATTAAAGTGTTGAATACAGAGTTTAAAAACATCGGTTACAGTGGCAAAAGTATTGTGACACATGGTTCAGCCAATAATTTCAATCAAGCCGCGCAACCCAAATTACCAGTGCGTGCCTATGGCCCTGATGGGAAACTCACTATCATTGAGTCTTTGCCAGAACTGAAAGCCTTTTTTGAGGTGAACAAGATCACCCCCAGCCCGGCCTGGGGTTGGTCAGCCAATTTGCCCCAAAACCCAATCTCGATTCAAACAGGCAGTCTTATAGATGGTGTTGTGATACAAAATATCAAAAATGGCACAAATGGAAAAATAGCTGTTATTGGTCGAAACATGACAGGAAACAGAACAAATGGGCACAAAGGTGTGACGGATGTGGCCACTTATTTGGAAGAGAAATGGAGCGCATCTCAAGTTGAGATTTTTAATACCAAACATCAGGCTGGCACTGTCTTTGAAATTGAAGGAAAGAACTATACATGGCTGCAGATCAGTGATGATTTTACAGGGAAGAATGAAATAATAAAATACAGCAGAAACAGTGATGGTAGAATTATTGATTCTGATATTCCAAAAACCTTAATGTATAAAGCCAATGAAATTTGGATCAAAAAACTTAAGGAAGAAGGATACACAGTGATAGACATTGGCAATCCTTCTGGCACACCCCAGCCAAGTTTATTTTATGAAATGGAAAGAAAAGGACTGTTTGAATGAGTTGCATGTCAAAAGAAGCTGAATTAAGAACATTTGCAAACACGATGAACAAGGATTTCTCGTTCCTGGAGGATTGGGGGTATTCTCCGGCCAAGATTGAATTGAGGTTAAATGATCCAAAATTTGGGAATGATGTTAAATTGATTTTTTCAAATAAAGCCCAAAAAAGAGAACTTTCTATTCGGTATGATCCCTTTGGCGTGGATGGTGAAAGAGTCGATCTTCTTTTTGTTTTTGTTGAAAATTTGGGCACTGAAGAATCTTTTTCCCTTAAAGATTATTGGTTGCAAATACATAACAATGAGAAAGTCGTTACATGTCTTCAATGTTTTGATGGAGAAACTTTTGAACAAAAAATATCTGATTTTTCGCAATTTCTAAAACAATGTATTCAAAAAGAGTTGTCAGGCGTTATTAAAGGCAGTGAGTGGATCGACATCACTTTTGACTGGTCCCCATACAAATAAGAAGAAGAGACAGTGTTCGCATGATAATTA
Source organism: Elusimicrobiota bacterium (assembly GCA_028278255.1). Lineage (GTDB taxonomy): Bacteria > Elusimicrobiota > Elusimicrobia > FEN-1173 > FEN-1173 > JANQER01. Next base: position 2,605 of record JANQER010000144.1, read on the forward strand.
ATGAATCATTTCTTGACGGAAGATATCATATAGACAAAAAAGACAGGTTATATGCTGAGTTCTATCCCAATGGACATTTAAAACATTTGGGATATTATGTGGAGGGGTCTTGTTCTTTTCATTGGGCATTATATTTGGATGAAGAGGGTGGAAGTGGGAAAGCCGTGTTGGAAAAAGGATATGGAGGCTCTGCTGACTATCAGATTTACAAGAATGGTTGTATGGAAGTTTTTGGTGCTTGGTCAGACAATTCAAAGCCGGAAAAAAAAGAATGGCTGGAATGGGTCAAAGAGTGGATTCAAAAAAT
>JANQER010000391.1 GCA_028278255.1 Elusimicrobiota bacterium
CCCTTCACGAGTTTGTCCGCCACTGTTAAATCAAATCCGCATCCTGATTTCCGGCCTTGCATGTGCTTGGTATAGTAGGGCTCGAAAAGCCTGCTTAAATCTGTGTTTTGAAAGCCTGTCCCTGTGTCGGCTATCTTCAGTACATAGCATTCCTGATGGCCACCCTCGGCATTGGGTTCAGGCAGTGTTTCATGATAGGTTTCTATTTCCAATGTGCCGCCATCAGGCATGGCGTCTATGGCGTTTTTAATGAATGACATTAAAATAATATATAAATGGGGAATGGAGCCGTTAATGAATGAACACTCATCAGTAATTGAGCTGGTGAGTTGAATATGCGTATTGTCTTTGAATATCTTGAGGATATCTTCGTCATTCAGGAATATTCTTAATTGCTTGCCTATCAGAAGAGGGGCCAAATCAAATTTTTTTTCGCTTAGCAGCACAAGCTGGTGTGCCAGCTTTGATATTCTTTCAGCAGATTGCTTTATTTCCAAGACATCTTGGTAGTGCGGACTGTCTTGCGGAAGGCTTAATAGCATAACATCCGGCAGGGCAAAAAGAGGGCCCAAATAATTATTGAGATCATGTGACAGGCCTTTGGCCAAAGTTCTCAGAAGGTCATGGCTGTCTGTTGTTGGGGGGGTGTTGTGCGGGGTGTTTGGCTTGTCATTGTGCAGTTCTTTTGTGCTTTTCGTAACGTTTTTCACTGTCATTGACTCCTCAACGATTGAAAATCAATACGATTTTAGCCTGTCAGAAACAAACTGTACATCAAGTATAAATGGTTCCTCAAAACATATCAACCATAAAATAATAATAAAAGTAACAAATAATCGCAAGAATATAAAAAATTAAAATATGTGTTTAATTGGAAAAATTATAGGCAAAGAGCAAAGGGCAAGGGGCAAAGAGATGGTGGATATTAGAAATTAGAATAAATTGTTTGTAGGGGCGGGGCTTGTCTCCGCCCGATCAGAGAAAAATTCATGAAACCATATGGATGGGGTTTGCCGATAATATCCGGCGATGAAACGGGACGCAGTGGCGAGAACAGCTCGTGAAGAACTCCTGTGCATCAGAAATTCCAGTTACTCAGGAATTTCTGATGTCAGAGGAATTCGCTTGTCTCAGGATTTTGCAGCATTTTATTGGCAATTTTTTCACTGTCTATTTGATACGTGTTGTTTTTGACTTGTTCACGTAAAGAATTGACCAATTGAGAGCGAGCGGCTTCTTTGCTGTCAATATTCTTGAGAACGGTCTGCGCGTCCTTGGCCAAAGATGACAGTTCAATTTCATCTTTTGCACCGGTTTTGGCAATGTCTTGCGTCTGACCGGGTTCAATGTTTTTTGACTCTTGTGCTTTTTGCACTTCATTTGCTGCCATATTGGGGTTAATTGGATTTGAAGAACCTAGTGGATTGATCATTGGAACACCTCCTGTTACTCCAAATATCGGTTGGTCATTTCATAACTTTAGCTTTTTTTTAACAATCTGTGTAAATAAATGAAAATTTTACGTTTAATTTGTAAACGAATTGTAAAAACATGGGTAAACAGGGTGTTTTGGGAATAGAAACGTCTCCACAGAGATAAGAGAGGACGCAGAGGGAGGAGGGGGAGCCTCCGCGTCATCCTGTATCTCTGTGGAATAAAATGGCAAAAAGAACAATTTCGTATATGCGTATAATGGTATCTGTCAATGTTGCAAAAATAATGCCAATTAAATACAGAGCTGTTTTATATCCTATATTTCCGTATGCGCTGCAAATATTATCACAGAAAAATATATAAAGAAAATACATATATATGCCGATAAGATTATTGTTAGCCCCATACGCTGTGTGAAGGAGCGATTGCCATGGTCGAAAGTTTTCATGATTTGGAAAACCTTTTAAGTGATGAAGTGAATTCCATCAAGAGACTCATTGAGATTTCCCGCAAAGAACAAAGAGCCTTGCAGGAAGACAAATGGGAAAATTTGACGGTTCATATTCGCAAATCACAGGACCTTTTGCAAAAAGTAAAGCTCATGGAAGAAGAGAGAAGCAGTCTTTTTCTTCGGTGTCAGTTCTTGCCGGCGCCGAGACATGGCAAAGCCAAAACGCAAAGAGCCGCCAGAATGGTCCAGTGCGAGGTGTTGTATGCGCATCTCAAGGGGTTGGCCATTGAATTGCAGAAATTTCAAGAACAAAATGCCTGCCTTTTAAAAGACAAAAGCACTTACTTTTCCTATCGGCCTGAGTTTATACAAGACTTTCTCTTGGTCTAGGTGAGTTTGTCCAGCATAAAGCGCTGGGCAGACTCCTGTTGGTCATCTCCGTTTTATTTATAGGGTCAATATTGTCCCAGACCGGGGACGATTGTTTTTAAAACGGTAATTCAATGGGCTTCCGTCAATCTGTTTTTGATACATGCGGCAAATCTCATCAGACATCAGCTGCGGGGCATACGCCTGGAATAAAAAATCTTTTTTATTTATCTATAACCCCTCCGTAAATTTTGTACATTGTACATATTGGTTGTTGTTTTGGATTTAGAGTTTAGAATTTAGGATTTATTTTTGACATTACGCAAAGGGTTCTCAGGAGAATGTTATGCAAAAAGTGCTTGTCATAGATGATTTTGAACCAGTGCGGAAGGTGGTGAAGCGGATTGTGGAACGCATGGGTTACACTGTCCTGCAGGCCAGCCATGGACGGGAGGGCCTTGAAATTTATGACAAAGAGCGCCCTGAAATTATTATCACTGACCTGAATATCCCCTATATAGACGGCAAAAGTGTTTTATATTCCATCAAGCGGCAGTCTCCCAAAACCGAGGTGATTGTGCTGACAGGCTTTGCCGATCAGGAAACCACCAACAGTCTTTTAAAAAGCGGGGCTTTTGCCTGTTTGAAAAAGCCTTTAAATTTAGAGCAGATGATTAAGACATTGGCGGATGTGCGGGAAAAAATGCAGAACCTGGACGCACAGGTTCAGCCTGTGGTTTTGTTGGCCATTGATTCGGATGAACGCAGGTCTACCATTGAAAAAATATTAAGCCGGCATGGGATTAAGACAGTATTTTATGAGGACACATCTGATTGTTCAGCGGTTTTGAGCAAAGAAGGGATTGATTTGGTGTTGATGGAATTCAATCATCATAAAGACGAGCAGCTTCAGACATTTATGCAGCTCAAGAAATCCTACGAAGATTTTGAGCTTGTTTTGCTTTTGACGGAACATGGAGACACTGAGACTTTGGCTCAAAATGCCATCGGACAAGGCGCTGCAGACTGTTTGAGCGAACCCTTGGATGAGGAGGAGCTCTTGCCTGCGCTGATGAAGGTTTTTCAAAATCTGCAAGTGCAAAGAAGCCTGCTGTATAAACGTCTTAAGCAGGGGCATTCACATGCGCTGTCTATTTCTCTGAATGACCGGCATGAAGTTGTCGTTGATTTGAACAATCATTCGAATGATTTTATCGAATCCATGATCTCAACGGTCCATCATTTGCCTTTGGCGTTTGTGGTCATGAATGATGCCATGGATGTGGTGTATTCAAGCGCGCGCATGTCTGATCTGGTGTCTTTTGCGCCCAAAAAGATTGACACTCCTCTTTTTGAGGCATTGCGGAAACAGGGAATTGATTTGCCGCCCATTGATGAGTTTTATAAAAATCTGACGAAAATTGTCCAGCCTGGTTATTCCGACGAAGAAATGACAGATATGCGGGAATACAGTGAAATGGGGTTCATCAAGCTCAAAGTATTCGCGCGCACACAAGACCCGCAGTCATTGATTGTCATTGTCTTTTCGACGATGACAAACGACATGTTGACCAATATTCATCCCACCCTGGGCAATGCCCTCCTCAAAAATCCAGGATACTAAAACTTCATCAAATTCCAAGAAACAAGAAGAACCATAAACCCAAGATTTTATCTTTTTGTATGTTTGTGTTTTGGTTATTGGGGGGCTGTTGAGAAAGTCAGGCATGATGAACTTGTCTCCCCTCTCCCGTAAACGGGAGAGGGCATCGAGCCTCCGGCTCGAAGGGTGAGGGCGGCGTGGATGAGAGGACTGAGCAGGAGAAGAGTCAGAATTTCGCAACTGACCCATTGGAATTTGGAATTTTGTTCATTTGTCCACGAGGGTTTTGACTTTGTTGATCAGGTTGTTGAGGTCAAAAGGCTTTTGGATAAAGCTGGAGGCGCCTGCATTATACGCTTTTGTTTCATAAATGGTGTCTTGCAGGGCTGTCATAATCAACACAGGCACACAGCTGTTGCGCTGACTATTTTTAATGGTTTTGCAAAGAGTGAGGCCGTCCAATTTAGGCATCTTAATGTCCATGATCACCAAATCAGGATAAATGGCTTGAATACAGGAAGGTGTTTTAAGACTTTTGGTTTCAGTGATCACATCAAAGCCATTGCGTTTCAGTGTTTCTTGTATGACCCGGCAAACAACTGGTTCGTCATCCACAACCAATACTTTCTTTGACTGCTTAAGTTGTTCGTTCATTGTATTTCCTCTTATTAAACCCGCCTAATTATAATATCGGTCATATATCCAAAATCTTCAATCAAACCAGAGTGCTAGTCAGGTCTAGCCTCAATGCGGTTTAGATAAGCCTAATTTTTGTAATTGCCCCATTTATGGGGCGCTTTTTGATGGGCTTTTGCTTTAAAGAGCCCGATAAATCGGGCAATTACATCTTAACTAAACCGCATTGGGTCTGGTCCTTCGTGTTGACATATTTGATTTGTCAGGGGCAAGTCATTGACCCCATTCCTTTTTGGATAGTATAGATTAAGTCAATTAATTTACAATTAACTTACTGATTATTCCATTTTTGACTAAAGTTTTCTGCCTATAGACGATAATGCCTATAAGGGGATAAGCAGTTGTGGAACAGGGATAAATTGGGAAGGGGGCTGCTTTTGGCGGGCCCAGTAAAGAAAACGGGTGGAAAGGCGGGTGACAAAATGGAATTTAATCAATTATCAGACACATCAAATGGCATGAAATTTAAATATCCAGATGCTGGTCAGTCAAAATCAGGGGAGGAAGAAGAGCCCATATATAGCAGTGCGGACTCTCAGCTGATAGATCCGACGCAAAAGGAACTGACAAAGAAAACACAATTGTCTTATCGGATTGATGAGACAGCTGATCATGTGGTGATTTCACTCCTTAATCCTGATACCGGGCAAATGATCCGGCAGATTCCGCCCGAGGAGACACTTAAATTTATACAAAGATTGAATGGCATGAGAAAAAATGTTCTGGATGAGCTTGTTTGATTCTGTGCGCCTTGCATGGGAGCAGTGATTCGGGTTTGTGGATAAGGATGACAGCTTATGGGTTCAGAGAACAAGAAAAAAAAGAATATACATGTTTTGATTATTGATGATTCCGAAGAAGACGCGGTGTCCATCGTCGAGGAATTAAGACGAAATAATTTCCATCCCATTTACAAGAGAATTGACAATTCCATGTCCTTGATCGCTGAATTAAGTCAGGGCAATTGGGACATTGTTTTGTCTGATTACGCAATCCCTCAATTTAAAGGCATGGATATTTTATGTGCTGTGAAGGAAATCAGGCAGGGTATTCCCTTTATTTTTGTGTCCAGGACAATGGATGAAGTCACTGCCGGCGCTGCCATGCGGGCAGGGGCGCATGATTTTTTTGCCAAAGGGAATATTGTCAGGCTGCCAATGGCCATAGAACGTGAAATTTCCGAGGTGGAACAGCATCAAATGTGGAAAAACGCAGAAAATAAGCTCCATTTGATTGAAGAACGTCAGAATCTTCTTTTGAAGACAGCGCCAATGGTGCTTTACACGGCACATGCCTCGGTCTCTTTTGTGCGCTCTTGGCTGAGCGACAATGTCCAGCGCATTACAGGATTCACTGCCTTTGCTTTTTACAATGATCCTGATTTTTGGGCGTCAAGGCTTCATCCTGAAGACAAAAACCACGTGCTGGATACTTTTCAAACAGTGCTGGTGAACGGTTCTTTTTCAGTGGAATACCGCTGGCAATGCGCAGACGGTTCTTGGCGGTGGTTTTTGGATCAGGCGGTCCTGATCAGGGAAAATGAAAACAGGCTGGAAATGGTGGGAAGCTGGCTGGATATTTCCGAGCAAAAAAAATTAGAGAGTCAGTTCAGGCAGTCTCAGAAAATGGAAGCTGTGGGGCGTTTGGCTGCAGGGGTGGCGCATGATTTTAATAACCTTTTGACAGCCATCTCAGGATACGCAGAACTGGCGGAAAGAGGGGTTGAGGATTCTGATCCAGTGAATGAAGATATCAAAGAAGTGCGCAACTGCGTGACGCGTGCGGCTTCCTTGACGCGGCAGTTATTGGCATTTAGCCGCAAACAGGTCCTGATGCCCGAGGTCTTAAATTTAAACAATATCATTAAAGACATGCAAAATATGGCCAGGAGAATTATTGGTGAAGACATAGAGTTGATCTCTCATTATGATACGGATTTGGGGAAAATCAAGGCAGACTCAGGGCAGATTGAACAAGTGATCATGAATCTCATTGTGAATGCGCGTGATGCCATGCCGCGCGGCGGGAAACTTGTTTTGCAGACAGCCAATGTGGTGCTTGACAAAAAATTTCAGCAGCTGCATCCGGAAGTACGGGTCGGGTCTTATGTGATGTTGGAGGTCATAGACACCGGCGAGGGCATGACCGAAGAAACCTGTTCCAGGCTGTTTGAGCCGTTTTTCACCACAAAACCCTTGGGAAAAGGGTCAGGCCTGGGTTTGGCCACTGTCTATGGCATTATCAAACAAAGTGAGGGGTATATTTATGTGGAAAGCGTTTTGGGAAAGGGATCAAGTTTCAGAATATTTTTGCCGCTCACAATGGATGCTGAAAGAAATGTGGAGAGGAAAGAGATTCTGCCTGAAGCATCCCGCGGAACAGAAACAATCCTTGTGGTGGAAGATGAAAATTCTGTCAGGGATATGGCGCGACGTATTCTAATGAAGAATGGATATGATGTGCTGGAAGCGAAAAACGCCGGGGAAGCTTTGCTCATATGTGAAAATCATCAAAAACCCATTCAATTTATGTTGTCTGATGTGGTGATGCCTCAATTGAGCGGTCCTGACCTGGCCAAACGCTTGGCCCCGCTTCATCCGGAGATGAAAGTGCTATACATGACAGGTTATTCAGAGCCGGATGTGCTCAAAAGCGAAGTCATTAATAAAGGCAAACCCATCATCTACAAGCCGTTTACACCCGAAGATCTCACCAAAAAAATCCGTGAAGTCCTTCAGCAGGAAAAATAAGAATTAAAATTGTCATTTTCGGAATAAATTGCTAATATTAATACTCTGACATTAAAAATAATGGATTTTCCGCCTCCGGTCGCCGATATTAAATTCTCAGTTTGTGGTCTCCGGTCCTGATTTATGACCCCATAGCTCAGCTGGATAGAGCGCTTGCCTACGAAGCAAGAGGTCGTAGGTTCAAATCCTACTGGGGTCGATTTTTTCCATGATTGATTTCACTGATAAGATTTGATACCCTTTTCAAGATCTTTGAGCGTCAGGTGCGGGTGTACCGTTTCAAGGCGCAAACACATCAGAAGGCGTGATTTGTTTGATGAAACGGGACTACCCAAGTGACAAAGTGTATTCCAAAAAAGCGCGGGTGCCCTTTTTCAAAACTCAAACACATCAGAAGCGGATGTGTTTGATGAAAAAGGACTACCCAAGTGACAATTGGAAGTTACGCGGGTGTAATTCAATGGTAGAATGACAGCCTTCCAAGCTGTATACGTGG
>JANQER010000405.1 GCA_028278255.1 Elusimicrobiota bacterium
AGGTTGTGTTCTGTTGGGCGGCGAAACAGCAGAAATGCCCGGGATGTACAAGCCCGGTGAATATGACTTGGCCGGGTTTGCAGTGGGCGCTGTGGATGAAAAAGACAGGGTGCGCAATGAGAAAATTGTGCCGGGAGATGTGCTGCTGGGTTTGCCGTCTTCAGGGGTGCATTCCAATGGCTTTTCATTGGCGCGTGCGGTTTTTAAGGGAAAAGATTTAAGAAAATGGGGAAAAAAACTGATCACACCCACACGGATTTATGTGAAACCTGTTTTGCAGGCCTTGAAGAAATTCCCGGGCGCTGTCAAAGGCATGGCCCATATCACCGGCGGTGGTTTGTTGGAAAACACACCGCGCTTTTTGCCTCAAAATTGCGACGCCAATATTTTTTTGGCCTCCTGGCCGGTGCCTGACGTTTTCACAGAGCTTCAGCAGCGCGGCAAGGTGTCTGATCAGGAAATGTTCAGGACTTTTAATATGGGGCTTGGCCTGGTCATGGCAGTGTCCCGGAACAAAGCAGAACAAGTGAAGGCATTTTTGTCCCCGTGTTATGAAGTGGGACGAATAGAAAAAGGGAATAAACAAGTCAGGTTTGTGTAGGGGCGGACCCCTGTATCCGCCTTTTGGCTGAAGGCATAAATTCATGGGGTGGAGGGATATTTTGGAATCAAAAATCGAAAATCAAAAATCAAAAATCAATATCGCTGTCCTGGTGTCCGGCGATGGGTCTAATTTTGAGGCCATTGCCTGCGCAGTAAAAAACGGCGCCATTCCTCAGGCAGAAGTCAAACTGATGGTGGCCAACAAGCCTGGGGTGGGCTCATTGGATAGGGCGCAGAGATTGGGGATTGAATCAATGGTGCTGCAGGCAAAAGATTTCCCCGACAGGTCCGCCTATTTTGCCCGTATGAATGAGGAGTTTAAGAAAAGAGATATCCGGTTGGTTTGTTTGGCGGGTTTTTTGATTAAAGTGGAGCCAAGCCTGTTGATTTCTTTCCCCGGGCGCATACTCAACATCCACCCGGCTTTGCTGCCCAAATACGGGGGACAGGGCATGTACGGCCGCTATGTGCATGAAGCTGTGATCAAAGCCGGAGAAAAAGAATCTGGCTGCACAGTGCACTTGATTGATGATGAATATGACAAAGGCAGAATCGTGAAGCAGGCGCGGGTGCCTGTTCTGCCGGATGACACCCCGGACACCTTGGCTGCGCGTGTGCTGGAACAGGAACATAAATTGTACCCTGAAGTGGTCCGGCAAATGGTGTCATTTTTGCTGTCACAAAAATAGAAATTTTAACCTGAACAGACCGGAAATAACCAAATTCCAAGGGACAAGATACAAATAAATTCCAATAACCAAAAGACAAGCACCAAACTTAATATTTAAATTCAGTGATTGTCTCTTCCTGTGGTTGTTGTTTGGTTATTGTGCCTTGGTTATTGGTTATTATTTGGGGCTCTTTCACAGAATCTGTGGGTAAAAACATTACAAAAAGATTTTTTATGGTTAAAAGCCGCGCTTCGCGCCCCGCTCAACACATAAAGAGATCTACA
>JANQER010000406.1 GCA_028278255.1 Elusimicrobiota bacterium
TGTAGATCTCTTTATGTATTGAGCGGGGCGCGAAGTGCGGCTTTTAACCATAAAAAATATTTTTGTAAGATTTTTACCCACAGATTCTGTGAAAGAGCCATAAATAATAATGTCCATACGGATGACTAAATGGCCATAGTGTTGCATGCCTGGTTTTTATTAAAAAGCATTGACTTCATTGGCAATGTGAGTTAGAAACAAAAGGCAGAGGTAATTAAATTTTATAAAAATCAGAACAGAGGATAGACAATCTATGAATGACATCACAAGCGCAGGCACAGTCAGCAGACATATAACTCAAAAAGTATTCCAGGCTTTACTTGTTGTCTCTTTCCTTTTTACAGGACACCCATGTGTGGTTTTTTCAGAGGGCAATCCCCAGGCCAAAACCCATAAAGTCAGAATTAAGCAAACCAATGTCAACTACAATTTGGCCACGCTGGTGGGGGAATATGAATTTTATGATCCGACTTTTTATGATGATTATATGCTCAGTATAGACGGCAAACATGTCCTGCATTTCACGCGTATTGCCGATGAAATAGTGGACTTCTATTATTATGTCACAGATCCCAAAGAAATCAAATCATTGGTCCCAATTTTTAAAAAACACAAGAAAGAATTGGATAATTTTTCAAAGAAAATTTATCCCACTTTGGATGTTTATATCAAAACCAAGCCCAAGTATAAGGAAGACGGCTTATATAGGAAAGTGTCTGATATTGTGAAAGACACGGCCAAAACCACAACTGAGTTTGTGATTGGGGAGAGCGCCTATGAAGCCAGATTGAATTCAACCCTGTATCAATATTTGCATTCCAACGGCATAAAATCCTTAAAAAAGATCAAAGACCGGCCGCGCATTGTGAATATGCTGGTCAATAAATTTTTCATGCTGAGCACAACGCAGTTTTACAGAGATTTTGCGCATTTGAAGGTTTATAAGGATTACTTGGACCCGCTCAATGCCATGGCCATTAAGCAGTCCAGGCCTTTTAAGGCCAAGATCTATGCCTGTTCCACAGGGGAAGAAGTTTTGAGCTATGCTCTTGAATTCATTGAATACGGCATTACCAATTTCACCATCCTGGCTTCTGATATCAATGATTCCAGCCTCTTGTCCGCTTCTGATATGCATTATTCATATGGGGCATTTGACCGCATGCCGATTGATATACAGAAACGCATCAAAAAATATTTTTTCCTGGACAAAAATTCAGGTGTTTGGGAGCTGAAGGATCCTGGGTTTTTCAGGTCGCGGATTAAGTTTATCAATCAGGATATTTTGCTGGATCTCCCGCATGATTTGGAACCGGAATTTGCTCCGCCTTATGACCTTGTTTCTATTATGAATGTGTTGCTGTACCTGAAAAATGACGCTGTGCAGAGCCGCAAAAAGTACTGGGCCAAAATTTTGAATGAAAACGGGATCCTTGTTTTGCATGATGCCAAGTATTCATTGCTTAAGGGATGGCTGGGTGTGAAATGGGCTTTTGACAACTTTTTAATGGTGAATAGCTGGGTCAATATTAAAACGCCTTCGTCTTTCTTGCCCCGCAAAAAAATCAGCCTTTATGAAGAGGTTTATAGGGACAGGCATTCTGAACAAAACCTAATCGCCTTGAGCTCCGCTTACCGTCTGAACGGCCAAAGGCGGAAGGCCCGCACCCTGCATCAGGAATATCTGAAGGAATACCCTTATTCGTATTTGGCCATGAAATTGATATTTGATGAAGCCCGGCCCAATTCTCCTAAAAAGGAAAAAATGTTGAATCTGATGAAAAATGTGCATATGCATCAAATGGGCACATTGGAGGTGATGATTCAGCAAGAAAAAAAATCAAGCGAGAAAAAATATTTGAATAAGTTGAGCGAGGTTTATAAAGAATTCTTGTCCCGCTTTAAGAATGTGCCTGAAAAAGCGGAGACGCTTTTTGATTTCACTGTGCCGCGGTCAAAAAAATATGGCTATTTGCAGAAGCTGTTGAAGGCGCATGCTTTTACGCTGTTTCAGAATTTTTATTCTGAAACAAGTCAGTCAAATGATTTTGTGCGCGTGAGTCAGGAAGGTCTTAGTATGGCGGAGGAAATTGTGTCTACGCGGCCTGACTGTTTGGCTGCGCTTCATTACTTAAATGTGTTGTTGTACAGGCTGGGGGATTATTATGTGAATGAAGGGAAATATGACGAAGTCCTTGCGCTGGGACGCCGTGGGCTCGGTCTAATCAACCATTACTCTTCCCATGAGCGCTATTTTTATCTTCAAGATGGTTTGGGCAATATGCATTTGAACAATGCTTATGTGTATAAAAACAGAAGCCAATGGACTGAGATGAAAACAGCCGCAGAAAAAGCCGCCGGGTATTATCGGAAAGCCAAAAACCTGCTGCAGAATATTCCATTTGTTTTGCGAAGTGATTTTTATACGCGGATGGGCCGCAGCTTCATGCTTGTGGGTGAATATTATATACACAAAAAAGACCATGATCAGGCAGAGGCCAATCTGACGCTTTCTTTAAAATATTTTGATATGGTTTTGGAAATGAATTCATTGTATGAAAAGGAAGCCGGCCGTTTTAGAAATGAGGTGTTAAAAATAGCGGCGAAAGCTGGTCTGCTCCCTGACATAAGAGCCGATAGTTTGATTGACATGAATTTAAAGAAGCGGTAAAAATTTTTGTTGACATCATGCTTATGAGAAATTTTTTGCCTATACTTTTTTTGGCCGTGATTGAGTTGGGGTTTTGCCTGGCATGGACGCCGGTCTTAAATGCTGAATGGAAAAATCCTCTGCTCAATGGATACGTCATCAGTTTTTCAGATGACTATGGTCCGTATGCCTACCAAGAAAAAATAATCCATTATAGATCCAAGGACAACGCGCAGATTGAAGCCACTCTTGTCACGCCTCAAACAGATCAGAAAAGGCCGGGGCTGGTCTTTGTTCATATGTGGGCCAGAGACAGAGAAACATGGTGGGGTTTGCCTCAGTATTTTGCCACATACGGTTACACAGGCATTTACATGGATCTGCGGGGGCATGGGAAATCACATTTTCCAAAGGCGGATATCAGGGTCACAACGAGCGATAAAAGCCGGAAGAGAAGGTATAAAAAGTTTTATTTGGATATATTGCCGGCCATTGATTTATTGGACAAGCATCCTCAGGTAAAGAAAAACGAGTTGATTTTGGTGGGGGCATCTCTGGGCACTGTTTTGGGGGTGCTGGCCGTGGAAAAACACAAGGAAAAATTCATTGGCATGATCATGATGTCCCCGGCGGATTCTTATTTTGACGTGTATGTCCGGCAGGCGGCCAGGAAAATAAGCAAAATGCCTGTGTTGGTGATTGCAGAGAAGAATGACAAGTCCTTCAAAGGCGCCCAAAAATTTTTAAAATTTTTTAATGGGTATAAAACATATTTTCAGACAGACTATATCGGACACGGCACCAATGCCTTATACCGTGATCTTGGCATGCCCACTCTCCTGCGCGACTGGGCAGAGCGGATTGAAATATTGACTCCCCATATACACAAGATTCAATCCTCCCCCATCCTCAAAAAACCCAAAAAAAACAAAGAATTGAAATAAACAAAGCAATTTAGTTTAATAATAAAAATTCATTTTGTTAAGAAAGGAAGGTGGCTTCGAATGAAATTGCTTGTGACCGGCGGGGCTGGGTTTATTGGCTCTCATTTTATCAGGCATTATTTGTCGAGGCATAAGAAGGACCAGATTGTGAATGTGGATGCACTCACTTATGCAGGCAATTTAGGGAATCTGCATGAGGCCAGAAAAAACAGTCGTCATCGTTTTGTTAAGGCAGATATACGCCATGCGCCTGCCATGACCCGGGCCATGCGCGGCATTGACGCTGTTGTTCATTTTGCTGCGGAAACGCATGTGGATAGGTCTTTGTTGTCAGCGGATGAATTTATTCAAACCAATGTGCAGGGCACATTCACGCTGGTAAATGCGGCGCGTTTGGCAGGCGTCAAAAAATTTGTGCATGTCTCTACTGATGAAGTGTACGGATCCATCCCCTCTGGGCGGACCTCTGAAAAACATCTTGTGGATCCTTCCAGCCCCTATGCGGCTTCCAAAACCGCTTCTGATCATATGGCGAGGTGCGTCTATCACACGTATGGGTATCCGGTGATGATCACGCGGTGTACCAATAATTTCGGCCCTTACCAATACCCGGAGAAATTCCTGCCTTTGTTCATTACCAATGCTTTGGAAAATAAGCCCCTGCCTCTTTACGGCAAAGGGGGAAATGTGAGGAACTGGATTCATGTGCTGGATCATTGTGAAGCTGTCGAACTGGTGCTGAAAAAAGGTCGTGCTGGAGACATATACAATATTGCCGGGTCCGGGGAATGGCGGAACATTGATGTGGCCCAAAAAATCATTCAACTCACTAATCGTTCTCTTAATTTGCTTCATTTTGTCAAAGACCGTGCCGGTCATGATTTGCGCTATGCGCCGGATGATCGAAAAATCCGACGTGGGCTCGGTTGGAAAGAAAAAAGGCCTTTTGCCAAAGAATTGCCTGGACTTGTTCAGTGGTATAAAGACAATGAGGCCTGGTGGCAAAAGATTAAGGCAGGGAGTTTTAAAAAGTATTATAAAAAACAATATAAAAGATAACCCGGATTTTTTAACAAAGGGTAAAAAACATTGCGGAAGAATAATCATGAATGAAACCAGGATTAAGAAATTATTGGCGCAAGGAGAAGGTGTTTCCATTGAATTCAAAGAATGCCGGACTGAAATAAGCAAGAATACTTACGAGACGGTATGCGCTTTTTTAAACCGTCATGGCGGGGAGCTGGTGCTGGGTATTAAAGATGACAACTCTGTTACAGGGATCAAGGAGAATTGTATTGAAAAAATAAAAAATGATTTTGTGACCACGGTGAATAATCAGCAAAAAATAACCCCTGGATTTTATTTAACGCCTGTGATTGCGTCTTTTTTCCGTCAGATAGGAAAAGCTGAAGCTTTGGGTTCAGGTTTTCGAAAACTGGCTAAATACGGGAAAGAATATTTTGGCATTGAGCCTGTTGTTTATGAGGGGGATGTTTTTAAAATTGAGATGCCAGTCACCCCCCCAGTCACCCCC
>JANQER010000437.1 GCA_028278255.1 Elusimicrobiota bacterium
AACAGTATTCGGCATTGCGGGGCCCAGCCTGTTTTTGTGGATGTTCAGCCTGGGACATATAACATCGATCCCTCACTCATTGAGAAGGCTATAACGCGCAAGACCCGAGCGATTCTGTGTGTGCATCAGATGGGAATGCCGTGTGATTTATCAGCTGTTATTCGTGTTGCGCGTCGACGAAAGTTAAGGATTGTTGAAGACGCGGCATGCGCCATAGGCAGTGAAATATTTTGGAAGGGCCGATGGGAAAAGATCGGCAAACCGCATGGGGATGTGGCTTGTTTTTCTTTTCATCCGAGGAAAGTCCTGACCACCGGTGACGGCGGCATGCTGACAACATCCCATTCTGGTTGGGACCGTCAATTCCGTTTATGGCGCCAGCATGGTATGAGCCTGCCTGATCTTCTCAGGCACAAATCGAATAAAGTCCTCTTTGAGTCCTATCCTGTGCCGGGTTACAATTACCGCATGACTGATTTACAGGCTTCTGTTGGCCGAGCGCAGTTACGTCGTATGCCGGATATTATCCGTAAAAGACGGCTGTTGGCTGAACGGTATGTCCGATTGTTAAACCCGGGTTTTGCATTAGGGCGCGAGGACCGAGACGGACGAGACGGAGACTTTTTCGATGACAAAACCAAGGGCAATGCCGTATGCATTGGGCGAGGTTTTGGAGGAAGAAAAAGTCCCGTATTGTCAGTCGAATCCCGCGATCCTAATGCAAACCCCGGGTTAAAAGGAGAAAGTGGAATTGTTTTGCCTGATGAGCCTTCTTGGGCGCGAAGCAATTTTCAGAGTTTTTGCATTGAGCTTCCACCGGGCTGCAGTCAGCGCCGGATCATGCAGGCGATGTTGGACCGTGGCGTTTCAACCCGTAGGGGTGTTATGTGTGCTCATCGGGAACGTCCGTATGGAGGCCGGTCTAAGTCTGTATTGGCGCAAAGTGAGCGCGCTCAAAATCGTTGTCTCCTCCTGCCTCTTTACCCCCAGATGACCCGAGAGGACCAGAACCAAGTGGTGGATTCCCTCTTGAGGATTTTGGGAGCAGCCTAAATGCTGAACGCCGCTGGCCTGCGAATTGTATCCTTCTCATTTTTAAAGAGAGCTTTGCCTCTTTTTTGCCTGGCCGCTGTTTCCTGTCTGGTCACTGCACTCACACTTCATCAAGTCAATAATTGGGATTATCCTCTTTGCGGTGAATACCTGACAACACCTTTTTGGGGTGAACTTCTGAAACGTTCTTTGAGCGTTTGGGACGCCCATTTCGGATTGGGATTTTCCAATATATTGAACAGCCCGGGACCAGCGCCGTATGTGGGTGGGTACAGCGGGTCAGTGTATGTGGCCTCTTTTATTTTGAACACGGTTTTTCAAGCCATTGGGCCATCGTTTTTTTTGAATCAGGCGGCCGGACTTTTTTTGTTGAGCCTGGGAATATATTGGATTCTGAGGGGTTTTCAATCCTCGCCGCGAACTGGGGCAGGTGTTGTTCTCCTCAGTATGGCAATCACGGTTCTTGTCTATACCACTGATATGATCACAGCCCCCATGGCGTCAGGAGCCAGGTTTGCCATAGGGCTGGGCTTGATGATCATGGCTTTTTTTCACTACCGACGTTTGTTAACGCGCGGGTCTGAAGGTTTACCTCGTCTTCACGATTTTATTCCTTTCCTTTTATGTGCAGCCTCTCTTTTATTGTTTTTTCATATCTATTTCATTCCGTTTTTGTTGTTGATCGGTTTTCAGGGTGTTATCGGGTGGATTTGGGTAGGTGGAAAAAAGAAGGAAACCGCTGTTCAGTATATAAAAATAGCAGTGTTAAGCGGTGCACTTATACCTCTTGTGTTTGGATATGTCATTGGCCCGTTGTTCCTTTCCCGTGGACAAACATTAATTGCAGGTGAAATCGGGCGCCTCGATACTCCCATGGCTATGCCGTTGAGCGGATTGTGGCCTGTTTTTAACAGTTCAGTTTCTGATCATTTTGGATGGGTGTCTCAATGGATGCCGTTTGTTTTGGCAGTGCTCGGTGTCCTCTTTGTTTTGTTGTTGCCTGTTCGCCGGAACGCTGGGTATATCTCCAGGCAATGGGCAGTGGTTGATTTGTTGAGTTTCTGTCTGTTTGTTTTTTTGGCCAAGGGATCAGCGCCTCCTTTGGCTGACGTGAACCAATGGCTGCATACACATGTTCCATTTTTTAAAGTATTGGGAAGCAGTTATCCTTATATAGGGATCATCAATATGCTGGCTGTTTATTATTTGATTTACGGGGTGCATCGGATCTTTGAACTCATTCGTATGCGCTGGACTCGTTTAGGTAGTTCTATTGCGTGGGTGTTTGTCACAGCTGTCTTGATTATATGTGTTTTTCGCAGTCATGCATTCATGTCCGGGGACTTTGGGGGACGTATACAGTCTATTCAGTATCCCACTGAATACTACGCGTTTAAACAAACTGCAGAGAAGGCCATGCAAGAGGGACGAACTTATTATTTTCCTGATCGAGACGCACTGATTGGCTGGCATTATTCGTATAGTCCACCCATGGCCATAGGGAGTTCACATACTCTGCCGTTTAGCTCTACTTTTCCCATCGATATCCAATGGTCGAATTTTAATAAAAATTCAGGTTTTTATGGACAGACCATGGCGTATCTTATGAATCATTTCCAGGATGGAAACCAACTGGCGCGCGTTCTGGCGGCTGCAGATACAAAATATGTGGTGTTTGATATGTCCTTGAAGGAGACTTCGCCGGCTGTTCCAAGGATGCGGGCTGTGCGGAATCAAGTGCGCACAAGCCCATTGTTTGTGTTGAGGTCTGAATTGTCGAATCGTTTCATAGAGGTGTATGAAAATAGGGCATGGCGCCAGGCTGCTTTTTTGTCCAAAAAAACAACGTTGAGCACAGACAATCCTGCTGTTTTTCTAGAATCAGGAGACGTGATGACTTTTTCCAGCGCTCTCCCCCTTCCTGAAGCGTTGAGAATGAAGCGCGAAAATATTTTTAATTGGGTGCTGCTTTATAACAGTGATGAGACCGGTTTGATGCTTGACAGGCTTTATGTTGACTATGAGATCAAGCCCAGTGCCCATACCTTGCGCAACGATGGGTTGTCACATTGGCACACAAATAATTCCGTGTATCAAACGCAATTTACTGAGGTCTATGGAGGGCGGTTCCTTGGGCGTCATCCCATTGCCTCATATTCTGAGGGGGCACGCGCGGTTTATTTCGCAAAGGTTGCGCGCCAGGAGGGGCACAGGCTGTTCATAAGAGCCGTGGTGTCTCCGGACAGCGGCGGTGTGTTGGTCCATGTGAACGGCGATAAAAGGCCTGTGGATCTTCGTTCGAACGGTTATACCGGACTGCAATGGTTTGATGTAGGTGAGGTGCCGGGTGGAACCGGCCGGGTCCAAATCATTGTCGAGTCAAAGGAGAAGTCTCTGGCCAAACGCATTGATGTTGTGGCCCTTTTCCCGGAGAAGGATTTGGTTGAATCATCAGCCATGATGAAGCAATTGATTGAGGGGATCGAAGTGGTTCGCTTAGAGACGCCGGGTTATTTGCAATGGAAGGAAGAGAGTCAAAAGGGAACGCCTGCTTTTTCGCCGTCTTCTGATAGTCATCGAGTACTTCCCAAAATTTTGAGTGTAACGAATCAACACTTTTTTCTTCAGGAAGATTTTGATTGTTTTGACGGCCGTATTGGGCGTGAGGCGTATAATCTTTTAAACATAAACCCAATACCTGTGAAAGAGAAAAACTTTGTGCGTTCTTACGCAGGGCTGCATCATCAATTTGTTGGGTCAGCGCAAGAGGAGGCCGGGACGTACGCCATGGTTTATGGCTTCGTTTCTCGTGAACCGTTTTCAGATCTGAAAGTCATGTTACGGACAGCTTGTGTCAGTCCTGAAGGGGCTGTGCATTTTTATGGAAGTGACAATGGCCTCTCCTGGGTCAAGATGGCGACGCGTACGTCAGATGCGGAGGGTCATCAGCCGTTGGATATGAGCGCTTTTGCCCGTGGTAAGAAAAAGATATACTTAAAAATCGTTTACGAGAAATTGGTTCATGGGCTGGGATCTATTTATTTGTTGGGTGTCAATATCCATGGGGCGACGGATAAAGAGGAGAGTCTGGACAAGGTTGTGAAAGGAGAATCTGTGACGCCCATGGAGGGGATGGAAGGGCCTGTTGACGGCCCTGGTATTGCGGTGATAGATAAAGGGTTTGATCCGCGTTGGCGTATGGGAGATTTGCGATCTTTTCCTGTGGGTTACGGTTTTTCAGGGTTTGCCCTCCCCATCGACGGGGCAAGTTCTCACTTGTATAACGATGGGAAATGTCTTTATCGAGCACTGCTGTTCTGGTCGGCAAGTTTCTATTTGTTTCTCTGCTTGGCGCTAATCTGGAAAAGTGTCCGTTGTCAACGTTTTTGATATCTGAGTTTCAGAGAGGTTTTCTATTTCACCCATAAAACCACAAACTTCTACTTATTTGCATTTCTTGCGTTGGGAAATTTACACTTATACGCTCGTCTTGTTCGTTTACGCGGTCATGGGGATTTTCCTGACCTGGCCTCTTGTCACAAAATTGGATGCCGCCCTTTTGGGCGGTTATGGCGATACGCGTGGTAACATATGGGGGGTTTGGACCGGCCTCAGGGAATTATGGGGTTTAAACCCGACGGGTATTATTGCCGCGCCGTTTCACAGTGAGCCTTCCATAGTGGTTCATCAGCCTGTTCTTGAGCAAATTCAGTTTTTTTTAGCCAAAAACTTTGGAGAAGTCGCAGGAAATAATTTGGTCATTCTCTTGGCCTTTCCTTTGACAGCCTTTGCCACTTTTTTGTTTCTACACTTCTTTCTCCGCCGTAAAGACGCGGCATTTGTCGGCGGATTGATTTTTGGTTTCTGTCCGGCCGCTGTTATGCAGACTGTGGGCGGACATCTTGTTTTTGCTTTTAATATATTCCTCCCATTGTTTCTTATGTCCCTTTTTTATAATCGTGAAAAGAGAAGCCTTTTGTCCGCTTTTTCCGTCGGCTTATGTTATGCGCTGCTCGCTTTGACTTCACTTTATGTCGGATATTTTTCCATTTATGTCGCGCTTTTGTTTTTTGGGTTTGATCTTTTCACCAGACGGGAGGGGGCGGGACGGAAGCGCCTGCTGATGAGTTATGCACTGAGCGTTGTTTTTGCTGGTCTTTTCCTTCTCCCTTTTTACTGGAAGATCATCATGCACCTGCTGGTCAGTTCCACCAGCGAATTGGTCATAATGGGCCATGTCAGGAGCTACGCAGAGCTTTTTGCTTATTCCGCCAGACCATTGGAATTTTTTCTGCCGTCCATTGATCACCCTTTTTTCGGGGAGAATATCCTGAATTTCGTCCGGAATTACCTGCACGGGGGCAACGTGCCTGAGCAGACGCTGTATTTCGGTTTTGTTCCTATGTTTATTTGTTTGACGGGTTTTTTCCTTTGGACAAGGAACGGGGCGGGAGATCGAAAAAATCTCTTTTTGTTTTTTGTCGCAGGTGTTTTGATTCTGGTTTTTCTTTCAGCGCCGCCGGCGATTTCTTTTGGAACGCTTCGCGTTCCAACACTTTCTTATTTTGCTTATAAAATCGCACCCATGTTCCGGGTGTACGCGCGGTTCGGGATTTTGGCGAATTTTTTTATGGCCTGCGCTGTGGCTGTGGTTTTGACGGAGCTGTCGCGGCGCATGAGGCGCGGGCGGTATTGCTTTTTGTTGGCGATTGTTTTCCCCTTGTTGATTTTTGAATATTGGAGCATTTCTCCCCGGCAGGTCCGCGCCGTTGATAAACCGCCGCCGGTTTACCAATGGCTTGCTGAGCAGCCTGGGGATTTTATTATAGCCGAGTATCCTATGATGAAAAGCCATGATTTGTCGTTTTATACTTACCTTTTTTGGCAGCGGATTCATCAAAAACGAATGGTGAATGGCGCTGCCCCGGGCAATAATGAAGCATGGGATTTTTACCAGAAGGTAAAGGATTTGTCCGATCCGAAAACATTAAGACTGTTAAAATCAGTAGGCGTCAAATATGTTATAATTCACAAGGAAATGTACCGGGAAGGAGTGATTCCAGGGCCCATTAAAAGATATTTTCCGCCTGAGGTGTCAGCTCATCAATATAATGATGGAGAAGTTCATGATAGCCCCTGTTTGGGAGAACCTGTTCAAAAGTTCATGAGCGACAGAGTGTATTTGTTGTAAGAGATTTTTAGTATATCTTAAAAGAAGAGGAAAAAATATGAATAAAGATGTTTTCAATAAGCTCGTGGACGCCTTAATGGTTGTTTTAACCTATGCGACGATTGTTGTTTTTGCATTGGTGTTTTTGCACAACAATTATCCCCGGTGGGAAGTGTTTGTGGAAAGTTATTTC
This sequence comes from Elusimicrobiota bacterium, assembly GCA_028278255.1. Lineage (GTDB taxonomy): Bacteria > Elusimicrobiota > Elusimicrobia > FEN-1173 > FEN-1173 > JANQER01. The sequence goes on from JANQER010000437.1 coordinate 6,417, forward strand.
AATGTCCGCCTATTGCGTCTTTCTCTTTTGGCGTTGGGTGTATTGACGGCAGGTGGTTTGTTGTGTTTGCGATTTCGCATGGTTCTGGATTGGATAAAAACCGATGCCCTTCGATACGGCTTTCTTTTTTTCGTGGTGGTTTTTGGAATCTCTTTTAAGCTTCACTTCGTGGAATTAATTATATTTTTATATGCCGCGTATGCCATTTTGTTTATTAATCAATCTCTGGAGAAAAATAAATTCTATCAAGCGGCCCTCAAGGGGACAGAACATTTTTTGGGGTTATTTCTTAATGTCGAAAGTCGGACGCCGGCCCTGGCAGCATTGTTCCTGTTCATTTTTATCCCGTTGCTGTTGATTTTTAAGAAGATAGGTTTTGCTGAAAGGATGGCTGTTTACGCCTATTATTTTCTTGTTATCACAGTTGTTTTGCAAATAGCGCAAATGAAAATGGGGATTGAGAAAAAGAATCCTTTCCTGGTGCTGATGGGAAACATCTGGCGGTCTGTTTCCGAAGTGAATAAGCGTAAAAAAATATTTGTGGAATTTCGTGAAGGCGCTTGGTATTGTTTTTCCAAAAAACCAGTCCTGTATTTTTCTGTCATGTTGGTCCTCCTTGCAAGCCTGTACGCAGCCAAATTTGCATGGTGGAAACATATTGCCAAAGAGGCCAAAAGCCATCCGGAATACAGGTCGGAAATCAGTCTTCTTAATAAAAAAAGCAATTACACGCTTCCTTCTGTTGCGGAGCAAATCATTGTGCCGGTCAGGATCAAACATCCGGTGAGTTATCCGCTCTTATGGAGAAATTCAGGAAAAGACAAGGTGGAGATCGGCATACAATGGCTTTCCGAATCGTCCTCCGGAGATGAAGATGTTGTGTGGGTTGAGGAAAAGCATCCTCTGCCAAAATCGCTTTTTGCCACAGGATTGGTTGACACGAAATTGATATTGAGACGTCCGGCCGTGCCCACGGGACGATCTTATCTGGTGCGGGTGGGTCTTGTCTCACACGGCGAGTGGTGGGTCTCGGCCAGGGGAGACAGTGTCCTGGAGTTTGACGTTGGTGTGGAGAATGTTCCTTTTGCAAAATCCTTGGCGCATGAAGCAATAATATACAATTCCATGCGGAAAAAAGTTGAGGCTGAATGGAGCCTTCAATTGTCTTCCAATGATCATTCGTATCGTTCTAAAATTTCGGTATTGAAAGATGATCTTTACAGTCATAACCGGCTGTCGGTGTCTGTCAAGAATACGGGAAGCATTCCCTGGCCCGTTCATAATCAAACCCCTGTTCGTCTGGGTGTGGTGTGGGTGGACAAAATGGAGAAAGATATTTCTGGACGATTCATCCATTTGGCTGAGGCAAAATTCGATCTTCCTGACGTTGTTTTTCCCGGAGAGAGTCAAACCATTGACATCTCATTTGACCTGATTGAGGTTCCAGACGCGGATGCCATATTGATAGGAATGGTTCATGAAGGGAAAGCCTGGTTTTATAAGCGCGGCGATTCTGTTTTTAAACTTATGGAAAACGCCAATAGATACGAAGTTATCCAGCGGCAAAAGGCAGTTGTTGAGAAAAAGAGTGGGAAATTGAGAAAAAGATGGAAGGAACTTTTCTCTCTGCGGCCTGTCAAAAAAGAGGTGAGTGAGGCTGCCTTATACAGGTCAAAAATCCGGTTGATGGATCTGACGCCGAAGGGGACCGTTGTGCCCAACATGGGCGGTTTGTCCTTGGATTTGGAAATTACCAATTTGGGGGAAATGCCATGGAAGAAGGCGGGGCTCAATCCCGTGAATATGGGCGTTCTCTGGTTTAAAAAGACAGCGGAAACGCAGCAGGCTTCAGCCGCGGTCTTGGAGGAGAGATTTCCTGTCCCTTTTGATATTCTACAAGACACCACGTTTTTTATGACAAGCCGGATAGGCGTCAAAATTAAATCCGGAAAATATGAAATCTGGATCAGCCCCGTGACAGAGAACGGCATATGGTTTTTTGAGAAGGGGGATCATCCATTGAAGCTTTATTTGGAAGTTGAATAATAATTGCAACTATTCTTCTGCCAGTGCGAGGAAGGCCCTTTGGGAATTCTTTCCGATGAACCCAAACGGAAGATATGAGCGGTTGCAAAAAATTTTCGAAAATATTTTCGGATCGGTGGGATAGATGCGCCTGACGTATTATCGTGATTTGATTTTGGTCCTGACCCAAAAAGAGATGCAAGTGAGATATAAAAACACTTTTTTGGGATACCTCTGGTCCGTTGCGCAGCCCTTGGCCCTGGCCTTTGTTTTCTTTGTCGCTTTTAAAGTGGTCATGCGGATCAATGTGCCGAATTACACGCTTTTTCTTATCACAGCGCTTTTTCCGTGGCAATGGTTTAGCAATTCAGTGACTTCCGCCAATGGCGTTTTTATAGGGAACGCCTCCATTATTAAGAAAATAAATTTCCCACGGTATTCCTTGGTTATCGCCAATATCTGCCAGGACAGTATTCATTTTTTTCTGGCTATTCCTGCCCTGCTTATCTTTATGCTCTACTATCGCATATGGCCTCATTGGTCATGGTTTTATGGCATCCCTGTTCTGTTTGTCATTCAGTTTATTACAACCTTCGGCCTCAGCCTGATCGTGGCATCGCTCAATCTTTTTTTTCGTGACCTTGAGAGATTGACCTCCATTTTTGTGATGCTGCTGTTTTATTGCACTCCGATTATTTATCCGGCGGATATGATCCCGGAGAAGTTTAGGTGTTTTTTGAATTTTAATCCCGTGGCCCCTCTCATGGTCAATTGGCGGAATTTGTTTTTGGAGGGGCATATGGATGTTTTTTACATGCTTATTTCCTTGTTATATGGGTTGGGTTTTATGTCGTTGGGGGTTTTTATTTACAAGAAACTTTCTTACCGGTTTGCGGAGGTCTTGTGACAAAAAAATCCGTGATTTTATTGGAAAACGTGAGCAAAACGTATCCTCTTTATCATCATATCCAAGGAGGATTAAAAAATTTTTTATTAAGACTTCCAAAGGCGCTTAAATCCACGATTGAAACCAAATTCGAAGCTTTGTCCAATATATCGCTGTCCATTCAGCAGGGGGAAACTTTCGGTATTATCGGAAAAAATGGCGCTGGAAAAAGCACTATGTTGGGTCTGATGGCGGGTGTTCTGAAGCCCACGAGCGGGCGTTTGATGATTGACGGAAGGATATCGCCTCTTTTGGAGCTTGGGGGAGGGTTTCACCTTGAATTGTCTGGCATGGAGAACATTATGTTGAACGGTGTCCTGCTTGGAATGACGCGGGCAGAGGTAAAAAAAAGGATTGGTGAAATCATTGAGTTCTCCGGATTAAGCGATTTTATTGACCAGCCGATTCGCACGTATTCATCAGGAATGCTGGCCAGGCTCGGTTTTTCTGTGATCGTCCATTTGGATCCTGAAATTTTCTTGATTGATGAAATATTGGGTGTGGGGGATATGAGTTTTCAAAAAAAGTGTCTTGAAAAGATGATGGGTTTTAAAACAAAGGGCGTCACCATGGTTTTTGTTTCGCACTCCATCAGCGAGATTGAAAAAATTTGCGACAGGGTGTGCTGGATTGAAAATCATTGCGTGAAAATGATTGGCAGCGTGTCCGAGGTTGTTCCCGCCTATTCCGCTACAATGAATGACTGATATGACCGATTTATGAAACGCAGGTTTTCCAGTTAGAAGTTTTTGGGGAGGTGTTGTTATGGATCGTTTTTCCGTTCTGGTGGACGGTTTCAATCTGGAAATGCCGCATGGGACAGGAGTGAAAACCTATAGCCGGGCGGTGGTGAACGCCTTGTGCGCTTTGGGCGCGGACGTCAACATTCTTTTTTCCGTTCCTTTGAAAGGCGCCCCGCATTCTTTTGAAGAGGTGGGGCGTGGTCGTTGGTTTGGGCGGTGGCGGTCCATAAAGAAAATTCTGGGGACGCCAATGAAAAACCTTTTTGGCGTAATGAATCCGTCCCCGCTGAATTCCGCTGTTTCAAAAAATTTTGATATACCTATAGGCGTGTCTTCCTGTTCTGTGCCCAATGGTTATTTTGTGGCCAATATGCGGTTCAAATATTTGCGGAAGGAAACGGCCATTCGGATGCCCGGCCGTGTCAATATATGGCATGCGACCTATCCCCTGCCGATGCGTGTGAAGGGCGCCCGGATGGTGACAACGATTCACGACCTGATTCCCCTCCGCCTTCCCAGGACAACGCTTTATCAAACCAAATTCTATAAAGGTCTTATCGAAAAATCATTGCAAGATTCTGAATTGATTTTTGCGGACTCCGAGTATTCCAAGAAGGATATCCTGGATATTTTTGGAACGTCACCGGACAAGATTGCTGTTGTCTATCCTCCTGTGGCTCCAAGGGATTCTCTTCATGGGATGAATGAAGAGGCACTGTCCAAGCTTTTGAAACGCTTCGGACTGGAATGGAAGAAATTTATTCTTTTTGTAGGTGCCATTGAACCGCGGAAAAACGTGCGGAGGCTCATAGACGCGTACGTTGCGTCAAAAGTGAATGGACCGTTGGTGATCGCTGGGAAAAAGGCATGGATGTGGGAGGATGAGATTCGCGGCGCTGACTTTCTTTTTCAGAATCGAAAAGAGACGGGCCGGTCTGTGGTTCTTTTGGAGCATGTTACGGACTGCGATTTGGAGCTTCTTTACCGGGGTGCATCCTGCCTGGTATTGCCATCGTTATACGAAGGTTTTGGGCTGCCGCCCGTCGAGGCTATGTCACTGGGATGTCCAGTCATTACATCCCGGATGACGTCATTGCCGGAAGTCTGCGGGGATGCAGCGTTATACGTTGATCCCTATGACACGGGGGATATTCAAAGAAAGATGGAATCTCTCGTGGAGGATGTTTCTTTGCAGGAAAAATTGATTCGAGCCGGAAGGGAAAGGGCGGCCTTATACTCAATAGAAAATTTTGAGCGGAGGCTGTCCAATCTTTACTCAAAGATACTATAGTAATAGTAAGTGTGGCTCAGCGTTTTTCGCCGTCTCCGTCGGCAGAGCACCCCGGTAAATCGGACAACCATAGAAAAACGCTAAACGACACTATAGTCATTCACAAGGAAAGCAATGACGTCACTGATTATAAACGCTTTGAATCTGGGGAATAAAATGTCTGGTCTGGGGCGTTACACGTTTGAGATGGCGCGCGGCCTGCTGGCGGATCCCGGATTTCCGGGTCATGTGGCTGTGAACACATTGGGTGTCCGTCATTTTGGAATGCCCCGAGACAAGCGCCTGCAGGGATATCCCGGTTTTCTCTCACCGGATTACGGCTTTTTCGCTCATGCCGCAAGACTAGCGGTCACGAACGTTTATTCTTGGTGGCATCCGGGACAGTGGATTTTCAATACCTCCCAATTGGAAGGAGTGATGGGTCATCGCCGACAAGTCCTGACCATTCATGATTTGATTCCCCTTCTGTACCCGCGTGAGTTTCGTTTTCAACATTTTTATATGAAGCATATCCTGCCGAAAGCCGCGCGGAGCGCGGCCCGCATTGTGACCGGGACGGAATACTCCAAGGGGCTGATTGTCGGTGCCTACAGTGTTCGTCCTGAAAAAATTGCCGTTATTCCTTACGGTATATCTGATTTTTTTCTGAATCAGGCCTCGGAGCTGCGGAAAGAAAATTACATTCTTTGTGTGGGCCGGTTCCTTGAGACAAAAAACATAGGGATGCTCTTGCGCGCTTTTGCGATTTTTCGTGAACGCCGGAAGGATGTCACCTTGAGACTGGTGGGCCCTTTTGCTGGGTTGGAGGGGGATGGGATAGAGGTCGTGGGCCATGTGACAGACGATGATTTGGCACGCCTTTATCGCCATGCTTTGTTGTATGTTTCTCCTTCTTTGGAGGAGGGGTTTGGATTCACCCCTCTGGAGGCCATGGCGTGCGGGTGTCTGGTCGCGGTGTCCCGTTCCTCTTGTCTGCCCGAGGTGTGCGGGAACGCGGCTCTTTATTTTTCGCCGCATAACCCCGAGGAAATGGCATCTGTTTTTGAGCGGATCTGTGGGGATGCGGCTTTGAGGGAGACCATGGCTGAGCGCGGCCGGCGCCATGCGGTCCGGTTTACATGGGGAAAATCCACAACCGCGCATTGCGCCCTCCTGATGGACTGCATCAAGGAGAGTGGATGAGATTTGATACAATATTATTCTGTGTTGTGGCGGACAATTTGTGTTGGGAGCAGTATTTGTACAATGATGCCGCACAGCAAGCTGTGCGGTCATTCATGAGAAAAAATATTTGTATATAAGGATTACGCGATGAAGAGTCAAAGAGCGGTCTATAAGCAAATTATCAAATGGCTTTTGGCATTGATTGTGAGCGGTTTCGGCTTATGGTTTGCTTTGAAAGGCGTGGACATGGCTGTTGTCAGAGACTCTGTGATGGGAATAACAGCGCCTGTTGTTCTTTTGTTGGTGCCGCTCAGTATGTTGATTGATTTTTCTGTCCGCACTGTCCGGTGGCAGATACTTCTGAGACCTTTCAAGCGTGTTAAATGGCGCGTTTTCTTCCCGATCACAGCTGTCGGCTTTTTTTTTAACAATGTTTTGCCGTTTCGCGCCGGAGAATTTGCCCGGGTTTATTGGACGCACAAGAAAGCGCGCGTGTCCATCAGCAGCTGTCTGGCTGTGTTAACAGTGGAAAGAATCTTTGATATGCTTGCTTTGTTGGCGCTTGTGTTATGGGTGCTGATTAAAAAGTCACATCTTTTTCCTTCATTAAAGCCTGTATGGGTGTTGGGGGGTATGGCTTTGATTGGTTTTGCCTGCGTGCTTGCCCTGGCGAGATGGCCGGGTTTTGTCTGCGGGTGTTTGGACAGAACATGGATACCAGAAAGCATTAAAAGCTGGGCGCATCAGTTTGCTGAAGGCGCCGGTTCTTTAAAGAAAAAAAGAAATCTGCCTCTTATTTTTGTTTTGTCTCTTTTGTTTTGGTGCGTGAATGTCACTGTTCTTCAGTATGTGGCGCATGTTTTTTCTATTCCTTTGACATGGATTGACAGCGCGTGGGTATGGATCGCCTTGTGTTTCGGCGTGCTTTTGCCGGCAGCGCCGGGCTATGTGGGAACATATGAAGCCGCGTGCGTGGCTGCCTTGCAAGTGCTTGGTTATCCAAAGGAATTGGCCCTGCCTTTTGTTTTGGTGTTACATTTTATGCAGATTTTAGCCACTGCGCTTTTGGGTGTGCCGTGTCTTTGGCTGGCCGGCCTTCATTATGAAAGAAAAGAGGAAGAAGTGGTTGCTTCTTTACAGAGAAATCCCAGTTAGATTATATGCCTCGTTAACAAAATTTGTGGGTAAAAAAGCTCTTTTTGTGACGATAAAAATGTAAAATAATCTGATGCTCATTTTTGATTCAAAACCTAAAGCATCACGGGCTCCCATCCGACAGACTGGGACCTTGTCTAGCGACATGGTTACGCCCGCCCATTCCTATTTAACCACGGAGGACACGGAGAGCACGGGGAAAATCTTTTTTTGGATTAAAACCCATTTGTTTTTATGTTTTTTTGTATTTCCCCGTATTTCTCCGTCTATGCCGCTAGGCATGGTCCCTGTTTGTCGGAAGGGAGTTCTCCGTGGTTAAA
>JANQER010000450.1 GCA_028278255.1 Elusimicrobiota bacterium
AGAGACAGTTTGCAGGACAGGCAAAAGGCTGTGTCTTCTCTGAAGATGGAACATGCGCGGTCTGCCAAACAGCTTGCACGTGCGCGCCAGGAATTTTCAAAAACGCTTTCCCAAACGCTTGAAAAAATAAAAACAGCAGCTTCCGCATCCTCTGCTTCGGACATCCTTTCAATGCTCAACATCCCTGACCAAACGGTTCAACATGAACATCCGGAAATGATGTGGGAAAAATGGGATGCGCGTCATGTTCAAACCCGTGTGCATTCATTACAAACAGAAGCCGGGACACGCGTTCAAGAGTTTCACGGGCGATGTCTTTCCGCCCAAAATCAATACAATGAATTGGCTCGTCATTTGGAAGAGTTAGAAAAACTCACAGACCCTTTGCCGGATTTGCCCGGCTATGCAGAATGCTTGCGTTTTTTGTCACGGGAAAACCTTCAGGCTGCGCCGCTCTATAAACTTTTGGAAAAAACGCCGGAGGCAGACGAATCTTTGTTCCGTGATTTAGAAGCTCTTTTGAGCGACCGTATTTTGGGGGCGCTTGTTCCGGATCCTGTGGATGCCGCAGAAACCACACGTCTTGTTTTAAAAGAATTCCCCGGCATTCCTGTTGTCAGGACAGATCTCCCCTTGCCCCATACAACAAGTTGGATAGAAAAGATTATACAATGGCCATCACTTTCACCGGAAGTTCGTTCTTATCTTCATAGATTGGCAGAAGAGGATTCTTCCCCTGGGTTGCGCGTGGAAGGCAATGGACAAGTTGAAGACCGGGGCGCGCGTTTGCGCGTCATTCCACGGACTATCCCTTTAATGGGCGAACAGGCCAGAAAAAACGCCCATGCCATGCGCATCAAAAAATGCCAAGAACAAACAAGCCAAGCCAAGGGCCATTTGGAGCAATGCCGCACAGAAGAAAAAACGCTCAAAGAGCGTGTGAATGAACTTGAAAAACTTTCTTTGCTGACTCTGGAGCTCACCGGCCGTGATATTCAAGATTTATACCGGGCCTGTTTAACAGCCCGCGGGCAGGAAGACATGATTCGTGAACGGCAAGCCAGGGCCAAAGAAGATGCAGAAAAAACCATGCGCATTGTACAAGATCTTACTGTTGCGCTGGAAACCCTGTGCCAGCGTCTTGATCAGGAAGGTCTGCAGGATTTAACCAAACGACTGTCTGAGGCAGAGAACGCCAAACGTGAAGCTGAAAAGCACAAAGAAACTCTTCAAGAACGCATGGGAGGGCTTAAAGAGCGGGAAGAAAAAACACATGAACAGCTGCAGGAACTGGACAGCCGCTTTTCTGAAGTGCAAACCCTTCTCAGCGCGCATGCTGAAGCGCTTCGGCCTTTGGCGCCCTCTTTGCATCAAAATGATCTTGAGCGGTACGCGCTTGATATCAAACAAGGCAGGCAATTCACCAAACTCGAAAATATCCGCGACCGTTTAAGAGAAGCGGACCGAAACATGGCCTCTGTGACAGCGCATTTAATGGGCGACGGCGGGGTGGCTCATCCGCATTACGGCGGGTTGTTCGGGTTTCAATATGATGAAGGCGCCAATCGTTTGTTTGACAGAAAAAACGACCCGCTGGAAGCCATACTGGAAAATTTTTCAGCGCATGTGCAAGAAAACGAATCCTTGCTTGATCAGCAGCGCCGCAAACTTTTTCAGGAGATTATTCTGGGGCATTTGGCCAGGCGTTTGCAGGAACAAGTGTCTCTTTTGGAAGACACAATCCGCGGCGTGAATCGTCAACTCGGACAGCGCGTCTTTGGCAGGCGCACGCGGTATAAAATCATGGTGAAGCATCTGCCGGAACATTCACGTTTTATTTCAGTTCTCAAGCAGCTGGCAGCCTTTAACCCGGACACGCAGGAAGAGTTCAAATATGAAGTTGAACAGCGTCTCAAAGCCCTGCCTCCGATCGGCGCTGCTTTGCCGCCGGAATTTGATTATCGTTACTCGTTTGAATTTTTGTTTCGCATGCAAACAGCCACTGAAGAAGGCGTGGTTTTAGAGCCCCGTCTGGCCCGTGTCGGATCCGGCGGGGAGCAAGCTGTGCCCAAATATCTCATTGTATTGGCCATGGCTTCCCTGCTTTTCCGCATGAGCGAGTCCCGGCTCCCTGTTCTTCTTTTTGACGAAGTTTTTTACGGCATTGATCAGGCGCGGCGCGAAGAGCTCCTGGCTTTGGCCACGGAACTCGATCTTCAGCTGTTGGTGGCTTCCCCTGAACAAGCCGGCGACAGTGAAAAATACAGACGCGCCACAACTGTGTTTTTGGTCAAAGATGACAACAATGATGTGCATTCTGTTGTCCACCACATCTGGACAGATGCGCCGCGCGATCTTTGGGGTCAGACACCAACTAAATTGGTTCCCGGTGAAAAACTGTAATTGCCCAATTTATTGGGCTCTTTGAATCATTTTGAAGCATCAGAAACTGCCTAATAAATTGGGAAATGACAAAAGCCGGGACTTTTTCATTGGGAACGAATTTAGTTGGGGTCTGACCCCAATACAGGGAGATGTTATGGGGTTTGGGGATGTGATTGAGCGGGCGGGTTTGTGTGATCCCAAGGCCATGCGTGATGCGCAGCGGCTTTACAGGGCATGGAAAAAAGCTGGTCGTGCGCCGCAAAGATGGACGGTGCGATGGAATAATGCCGCTTTGAGTGTTTTAAGGGACACGGTGGGAATGGAGGCGCTTAAGCCTTTGCCCGGCGGCGGCCGGTATTTGGATCTGCGTTTTTTTATTCAAAAAACCGGGCAGGAAAATAAATTATTGGCTGAGTTGGAAAATTTTTTTAATCAGACGCCCCCAAAAGGACAACAGCCCTTAAATTTTCTCAAAGCTCTTTATGAAAAAACCTCTTCCCCTATGACCCGGGAATGGCTGACAATATGTTTTGACAAACAAAAAATACCGTCAGAACAAGATATTCATGTTTTGTCCAATGCCATTGCTTTGTTGGAACAAAAATCCGACCATCCTGTATTTGCTTCTGATTTAGGCGTGTGGGCCGGGGCGCACAGCAAATATTTTCGATCCGGGTCTTTAGGACGGCGTTTACTGGCGCATGCTCTTTTGGAAATTCGTCATGCCCGGGCATTGGCTTCCACCAGTGAGGATGAAAGAGCCGGCGTATTGGAAGACGCAGGCCTGACAGATTGTCCGAGCGCTTATTGTGCGCTGGTGTGCGGGCCTCTTCAGATTGGCAGCCCCCCTCTTTCTTTCCCATGGACCCTGGCGCAGAAAAATCAAGCTGTTGTTTTGACTTGGCAAAATTTGGAATATGTCCAACTTTTGCCTGATGCCCGATCCATTTTGACCGTGGAAAATGAAACGCCTTTTCATAACCTTATTCAGGAAGGCAGGCATCTCAATACACTTTTGGTCTGCACCGCAGGTTTCCCCAATAGAGCGGTGATGGCGCTTTTGCAGAAAACCCTTCCCGCCAGAATTTGGCAGCATTGGGGAGACACGGATCTGTCCGGCGTGCGCATTGCGCGTTCCATGGCTGAGAAACTCAATCGTCATCCGATTTTTTATCGATGTGGTCCTGAAGATATACAGCGTTGCCGGGAAAATTTACAGCTTCTGACACGTCATCAGCGCCAGGACATAGCAGCTGATTTGCGCATATCCCCTGACGCGCTTGGCGCGTCTGTTCTTCGCGCGGGTCTGGCGCATGGGGGATGGCTTGAACAGGAATCCTGGGAGCCTGTGAAACTATAGGCAATGCCGGGACTGGGTCTATATATGCTGTTGCTTCGAGTGATAAAGCCAAATTAATAACAAGTGATTCTGATTTCTCCGGCCTTCCAAACGTTGTGTTTTATCCAAAATAAATCATGCTTGGATGAATAGATAAATTTGATGAATAATGTCTTTTGCCGCATTGTCTGAAGCATTTTTCGGGTTATGATAAATCTTTTGATCGTACGAGAATGGATCCGTTGGCTTCAATGTGATTGGTTAAATATTTGCGCCGTGCTTCATATTCAATGCGATTTTGATTCACCCAGAATCTTTTGATGGGATCCTCATTTTTGCCGGCCAAATGATCCTCCATGGCTTCTTCGGTGATGGCGCATTGAATAATTTTGTTATTGTCTTTTCCTTGAAAAAAAACAAGGCTGCGGCTAAAATCATAGCGCGGTTTTGGTTCCGGAAAAAGCAAGTAACGTTTATCAATCATGCCTAAAATGGTGAGGATATCTACGATGGAAGACAGTTGAATATCTTTTTCACCGTTTTCAAACCGCGATATTGTGGGGGTGCTCACCCCGGATAATGAAGCCAGTCTTTTTTGTGTTAACCGTTGGCTTTTGCGTCTTTGTTTTGCCTCTTCAATGAGAGCTTGCCAGTTAAGGCGTAACTGTTTTTCCATCTTTTCTCCGTTCGATGCATTATTTGATCCCGTAATTTTTTAGGGCCAATATCGGATTTAGAAAGCATGTCAAATGCAAGCGGCAGGCGCTTTCCAATCATCTCTATCCCATCCACAGCAGCTTCAGGGGAAATGCCAAAACCCTTTCCCAGGTTTAATAAATGCTTGGCCTTGAGGGAAGTCAGGTTAAGATCTCTGGCGCCGCTTATGCCAAGGGCAATGGACTGATATTCGGGATAAATAGATGATGCGACCAGATCATAGGCGGGTGTCAATCGAAGTCCATCCCGGGTATGGAACATGGCAAAATTTTTAAAATGAGCATCTGTATTTCCAACAAGTAAACAAATGAGAATCCGTTGAAAGAGACGGTCTGCTTCTGTGGGAAGGCCGTTTGGATCATTTAAAATAAATTGCCCCATATCTTCGTAATGTCCATCATATTTATCATCTCCTGTGGATCGGTTGAGGAGTGAATTGAATTCTTCAAAGTGGATTCGTTTTTTAGTCGGTGTTCGATCAAAACGAGGAATAATGAGCCCTTCTTCTTTAAGGGATGGGATAGATGAGATTTCTATGCTGATGACATCGTCATGCGGCAATAATTTTCTCGCAATTTGTGTGGTGAGATATTCAAGCTCCAGCAAATAGGCCAGATTTCCCGAAGAGAGTTTAATAATGTGGGTGCTAATCTCATTGGGGTTAACCGGACGATAGTGTTTCCCCTCCTTTACCGCCAGAAATTTACGTTGAATGCCTGATAAAGAGGCACGGCCACGTAAGGCGCTTAGTGTCGCGCCATCGGAGTGAGAAAGATTTCTATGCGTTTGAGGCTTTGGATCAATCACTGAGACGGCTCCTGCCAAATCAAAACCAAAACCCAATAGAAGGGCAAAGCGATTGTTTGGATTAATTCCCAGAGCCTTTGCTTGTGCATTTCTAAGCCAGCCTTCAGAAACCAGGTTGTCAAAAAAGGGGTGAAGTCCCTGTTCGGAGATATAGGGCTCTGTTCGAAGAGGAAAGCTGCGGGCAATAGGCGGGGATTTTGATTCGCAATAGGAAATATCGTAGGTAAAGACTATTCTGTCCCCCGCTGCTTCTTCCAGGCGGCCGGCGTATTCATCTTTAAAATAGATATTTCCCCAAAGTCGATTTGCCATATAAAATATATTTTATATTTCCAAAACAAAAAGTAATATTATTAAATATATTTTATATTGTTTTAGGTAAAATGCAAGCGTTTTTTTTAAAATCGTAACTTCAGGTTTCTTTTGTAATTGCCTTCCGTCTAAAGCCGGATATGGCTAGATTTATCAGGCGCATTTCTCAATAGACAATAAACAATTTTTAAAAAACGCCCAATCCTAAAGGACGAGAGTGCTTCGCCTCCAGTAAATTGGGCAATTACAGAAACCTGAACAGTGACTAAAAATCCCTGCAGGGGATAAACAGTTGACAAATGTTGGTTATAACCTACTCTGTCTGTGCCGTCTTCGGTATTTGACCCTTTAAATGGGAAGGAGGCAGAATTTTTTGAGGAGGTCATTCACGGCATTTAAGAGGGCTTTTGGCCGGAATGGTTTGTACAAGGAGCCGTCGAATTCTGTGTGAAGGGTTTTTTCTGAGATTTCTCTGAATCCTGTGAT
>JANQER010000011.1 GCA_028278255.1 Elusimicrobiota bacterium
AAATGGTTTTGCCGTCTTCATAACGCACATAGTTGAACATGGCTTTTTGGCCCAATATGGCAAATACTTTTTGCCGGGCTTCCTGCGCTTGGCGGTCTATGTCTTTGACGGTTTTTAATGAGTCTTGGACGTTTTTGTTGATGTTGTTTTCGATTTTGTCCAGTACTTTGGCTTTTTGCTGGTCCAGGATTTGTTCGGCTTTGGTTTGGGATTCTGCCACGCGGTTTTTGTAGTCCAGGTATTGTTTGAGTTCGTCAGGCGTGTATTGGCCGGGACGGCCGTGGGTGTTTTGGCGGGGAGCGCCATAGGAAAACATGTCATAGACTGAGGCCCAGGCTGTGGGATTGCCCGGTACCATTGTCATGAAAAGCACCAGTGTCATAAACACACTGATGGTTTTTTTAACAGTTCGCCAATGTTTTTGACTAAAAAGGAAGTCTCGGCTCATTATTGTCGTTAAGTGACTAACACTGTTGTTTAGCGTTTTTTCAGCTTTCTGTCGGACTGTAATTGCCTGATTTATCAGGCGTATTTCTTAATAGCAAATAATCAATTTTAAAAAACGCCCAATAAATTGGGCAATTACCCAAATGCCCTGTTTTTGTGCTAAAGTGTCGATAAATCGGGCAATTACAGAAAAACGCTAAACTATAGTATTTTATTACAATTAAAATCAGACTGTCTGACAAAAATTGGCAGGATTTTACATATAAGACAACAATAATATGTATTTAAATTATATCAAATTTCCTCCTGAAAAGTGTTACAAACTTGTAAATTTTATGCAAGTTTGTTGTAAAACAACTGTTTTCGTCATCCTGAGCGTTAGCGAAGGATCTCATATTTTCTCTGTCCGACGAAAGGGGATTCTTCGCCTTCGGCTCAGAATGACAAGCAAGGGGATTTCGCAACAATCCCTATGCCTGTATGATGGCATGCAGCATTTGTTTTATTTTCTGCTCAATCCGGTCTGTCAGGCGCTTGAGTTCAATAATCATGACCAGTCCCTGATCATCAATGTCTTGCTTGGATTGTGTGATCACACGGATGGTTTGGCGGTCTTTTTTGTGTACGTTCAAATGCGCCAGCACCTGAGACACCGGCATTTGGCGTGATGTGCCTAAAACAGAGAGCTGGTTTTGCGTGACTTCCACAAAAAACTTATTGGCCAGCATATTGGTCAGTTCAGGATAATAAGACAGAAGTTTTTGTGTGCCTGTGTCAGATGTCTTTGAGACAAATACCACACTGCCAGGTTTGTCCTGCGCATGTGCAGCCATGCCTTTGATAAGATTGGCCAAGTCCTTGCATTCCTTTGAAGTCCAATCAGGCAGCATATTGATAAAAACTTTGCTGTTGTCTGTGATCAATGCTTTTTCTATCCCCCACTGATCCGGTCCTTCTATGGGCTCATGCATTAATCCTTCAAAACCTATTTTTTTGAGTTCCTCTCCCAATAAAAATTCTTTAAGCATGTCTTGCTGCAACTGTTTTTGATATTTGGCTTTGATCCGGGAATAGAAAACAAGAAAAGGAAATGCAGTGATCAGCAGAATGGTTTGCACGGCAGAAGAACGAATATATAAACGGCTTAAAACAGCCCTTCCCCCTTCCCAGGACAGGACCACAGGCAAGATCAAAGCCCGCAGCTGATTGAACCGTTCATAATCAGACTTGACCAGCATCCACGATGGAATTTTGATCGTGTCTTGATGAGAGGCAAATTCTCCCAGTCGATCCTTGGGAGCGCTTGTTTCTTTGACAACGTCCACTTTCATGCCCTGTTTTTCTTTTGCCAGCCTCCAAGGCAAAAACACCTTTAACAATTCCGGCTGCATGTCTTCCCCTGTCACATCATCTTTCTTTTTTATTAATTCTTTCCCGCCCCTCAACACTTTCCCCAATGTCCCGCCCCAACACAAGCTCACCACAATCCCAAACCATATATAAGACAATTCAAACCCTCCGGTCCCCTGCCACAACAAAATCAACGGCGCCAAAATCAATCCGATAGAAACCATAAGAGCAGCCCAAAACCCTTTCTGTGCGTTCCGAATACTAAAAGGAGATGATTGCAAAGAAGCTGCACGCTCTGCTTTTAATGATTGAACAGCCTCCAATGCCTTTTCCGCTGAAGGAAACCTATGATTCAGCAAAGGCCATATGACTTTTTTCCACAAATCATCTGACACAGACTGTTTTCCGTACACAATATTTTCGGGACTGGTCTTTATAAAGTCAGAAGGCGCGTAAGGCGCCTCATTATTCATAAGAAAATATCCCAAAGCGCCGACGGAGAACAAATCAGTTTCATAAGAAAGATATTGATTAAAAACAGTCCATGGAGAGACAAATCCTTCCCTGCCATGAGGATCACCGGTTTTATTTTTTTGATTCGGCTTTAAAGTGGTGGCAGCAGCCAAATCAATCAAATTCATGCCTTCCAAAAACCGTTTCAGATCCATACCTTCTTCAAACGGTTCATCCAAAACAATGTTCTCGACATGGATATCTCTTAGTAAAACGCCGTATCTATGACAGAGGCTTAATTGCGTTAAGAGCCATTCTAAAAATTCAATAGTGAATTCCTCTAAAACACCCGCATTCGCAATACTCTTTAGTTCATCATTTAAATTCTTTTCATTTTTGCATTCGCTGACAGTAAAAGCCACTGGGATTTCGTCGTCGATATATCCCGCGTCCAATGGTTTTAACACGCGTGATTTTTTATCCACACTTAAAGCCAGTCGAAAAACCCAGTCTCTTAAAACATAGTATCCGTGCGGCCAGTAAATCGCTGAATCGGTATTTATTTTTTTTTCTACTTTAAAAACCACATTTTCCCCTGTTGCTCGAGAGCTCCCTTTATATACAATAGACTCTCCGCCGCTCCCCACTCTATTCTGGGACACAAAACTCATATCATATTTTT
This sequence comes from Elusimicrobiota bacterium, assembly GCA_028278255.1. Lineage (GTDB taxonomy): Bacteria > Elusimicrobiota > Elusimicrobia > FEN-1173 > FEN-1173 > JANQER01. The sequence continues at coordinate 2,933 of JANQER010000011.1, forward strand.
CTTCCCACCTTTCAGCTGCCATAACAGGAACAATCCCATTGTTTTTTCTGAAGTCTATCATAAATTTCTGCCAATACGTTTCAAAATTCAACAATGCCCATAAATCTCCTGTTCCCTTCTCATTAATTCCATTTTGAAGCGCGTACAGCCAAAGATTCATTTCCAGAGTGGTTTCTCCCTGCTCCAAAAGATTTCCGAGAACTCCTTCCGCTGTTTCCTGATAGCCAGAGATATTGTCAACTTCTGACTCACGAAGGATCTCAACAGCCTGCTCCACACTTTTCCTGGCTTCTTTAACGGAAGCCCCAAATAACTGCGCACTGGCTGTTTGAAACAATTGGTTAAGATCATTTTTTGAAAGAGTCTTTGGCACCAACAACCTGACATTCACAGATTCTTTGGGGATTGTGAGGCGGGCGGTTGTTGTGTATCCGTTTTGATTTTTCAGATAATCAAATGTGCCGCCTCGCCCATAAGCGGCCAATTGGCAGATGCCCGCACAAATTCCATTGCACTCTGTTTCTCCGGTGTCAGGACCCGGGTGCGAGTGATTCGGTTCAAGGATAAACCGGCCTGAGGCATTTTTTTTAATTTTCCTCAATCCAATCCCATTGTCTGACACCTCAATGATCAAATCATCTCCCTGATAATAAATGTTGACGAAAATTTCCCCGTCAGTGTTTGCGCGCATATAAGCGCTTTGCGCATTGCTGATTAATTCGTTAATAATTTCGTGCAAGGTGTATATTTGGATATGATATTCAGTCTTCACCAAATCTCTTTCAGATAAAGACACGACCTCATCGAACAAACTCTGATGTTCAGGTTTTATCTGAAAACCGGATTTTTTAGACCACTCCACCCCGAATCTATAGAGTTTCTTTCTGGAATCATTTCTTTCATGCTCAAATAATATGCGTTCAGATATGATTGGTTTTGTCAAAGAACTATGACTCACCAAACCACTGGATCCAGCTGCGTTGTTTGGCCCTGACATTTCAATAGAATGAGGCACAGCTGGAACAGTCTGCGGCTCTAGATATGGGAAATATCTTTGGATGTATTTTTGAATAGCAGTGTCAATCATTTTCAATACAAAACCAATAACCTCTTTTAACTGATTAATTAAAGACTGGATGTCTTCTTTATCATCAAAATGCTCTTTGGGATGAATAATGCCTGAGTCTCCTGACTTTTGAGCATAGAGCTTAAAAAATATTTTTTTTAGTTGGGCTGCCGCTGATTCGTATCCCACAGGCATATTGTCTGCCAGGAGTTTGGGGTAAGTGAGGTGAATGGTTTCACCTGTAAAAAGTTTTTCTAGGGGCAAAGGCTGTTTGGAAAAGATGTCCAGATAGTTATGGTTTTTGGGGATTTGCGTGATTTGAGGCGTAACAACGATGTATGATGCATTATTTTTTTTGAGGAGATCAGTGATCCCTGCGGTGTGGAAGCCGCCAGCGACCAAAACAGCCACTGAGCATGCTTCACGAGATACGATCTTTTTTAACAGATTATTAACCAATGTTTTGTTTCTTTGGATGGCATATTCACAGAAGGCTTCATAAGGCGCCAACAGTGATGGCAGGGGCACATGGACGGCCTTTCCTGATGACAAATTGGTTATTTGTTTTGGTAAATGATATATATTGGTTTTGCTTTTTTGATAACGCGCCCAATCATCCGGCGTCATTTGGTGGTTGATGAGTTTTTCAATGAGAGAAATATTTTTGGTGAGATCAATGAGTTTCTTTTGTTTGGGCGTGGCAGCCAGGGTTTTTTGCGCGGCGTGTTCAAGCTGCGTGAATTCATTTATAAATTGTTCGCGGTTGATTTGTTCTGATATGCAAACATATCGGATATAGGCATCAAATTGTTTGAATTTTTTAAAGTTGATGTGATTGTCTCGGCAGAGCTGCTTAAGAATGCCGTAATATTGCGCGTAAGTCAGCCGGCCTGCACGGTGCTGCATGCTTTGCTGAACAAGCTGATTGACTTCATTTTTGTTTAGTTTTTTGACCAAAATATGAACAAGCTGACTGCGTTCTTTTTCAATTTTTTTAAAGTCCAGTGTGTTTTCAATATCCAACGCCGTCATAAAAATATTAATTTGTTTAAAAGATCGAGAATTCCCCCTGACAAGGAACCGGACATAATCGCCGATTGACATGTCTTGGGAGTGATAGGCAAGAAAATATTTGTCAAACTGTTTAAGGGCAGGACTGTATATGGTTTGTTTGAGTTGATTGATTTGTTGCTGGTAATGTTTCAATATCTTCTGCATTTGGGATTTGTGTGTCTGCGATTCTTTGAGCGCCTTGATATTTTGTGAATATAACCCAGTGTCTTCAATCCCCCACAATTCCAGACGTTCGTCTGCTGTTAAACCTGCATATTCAGGTCCGCCGATGTATCCTTCTTTGAGGAAATAATCAGCTATTTCCTTAACCACTGTTTTGTCAGGCAAGCTGCGATAGGAATCCAGTGTGAATGCCCCTTCAGCCCCCTCAAGACCGATTAAAAGCGATTTTTGATTTTTGATTTTCGATTTTTGATTGAATAACTCTTCAATGATGGCGTATATGTTTTTTTGTGCTTCGTCAATACCGTGGGCGTCTTGGATGTGCAGTATCAAAGGGGCTTCTGGTTTTGGAGACAAGTGCAGTTCACGCACAGCGCCGTATTGGGAAAGTGTTTGTATGAGTTCTGTGTATTGATTGTTATTGGGTTTTTGATGCGTCTTGAATGCCAAATGTTCTGTTTTGATTGAGTCAGCTGGATTTTTTGTGGCCGGCAGCAGGTTGAGTGACTGTGCGGCAGGGAGACCGGCCAGGTTTGTGCTTTTGCCTGCTCCGGCGGACACAAGGCCCGCCTCTGCAACAACTTTTTTACGTTCTTCCCAAAAACCGGCTTCCACCCACGGGGCTGACAGGGTGCTGAAGAGAAAGGTTGTTAAAGTGACGATAGATATGCTTTTTATCATATATCTAATTTTATATATATGATCTTAAGCCTGCCTTAAGAAGTTGTAAATTAGTCGTAAATTTTTTTCAGGTTTTGATGAATGATGTTTGCTGCCAATGCGTGCCCGTGTTCATTCCAATGCGTGTCATCCGTCCAATATAAAATATTGCTGCTTTGTTCATACAAGGTTTTGGAGTGTCGGATGTAATCAGGTTTCAGGTCATAATAGAAAACATTCTGCGCACGTGCTGTTTTTTTGATGAATTCGCTGAAGGCTGAGGGTTTAGGTGAATGGCTCCATGCTTTTCTGCCTTCAAGCGCCCATAAATAGACTTCTTCCTTTGACGGCGCTAAAAATATCCAGGGTGTCATGCCTTTCTCATGCGCCTTTTTGACGAGAGTTTTCATGACCAGCTGAAAGGCATGACTATTGGGATGACGCCTGACATCTTGTTCCGTATATTTCGAACTTAGATAATAATTTCTGTAGAACAAAAGAGACTTTGTCTCTAAAAATGACGATTCTATCACGACAGGATTTTTGTTTGAGGATTTTTTGTCAAGCAGAAGACGGTGCAGAGGCGAATGAGAACGAAAATTTTGCCACTGTATCTTCATTTGCCGGGACAGGGGATTACGGAGGATCTGTGCCGAAGAGCAATGCGGCCCGTAATAATCCTGCAGGTCATTTCCTGAAAAAATGATCCATACCAAATGGGCTTTGTTTTGAATAGGCAGTAAATGGGCATACAAGCCAAAATTGAGACAGGTAAGCCAGGGGCCTCCGGGGAATGACAAGTTATAGACATTCCATCCGTATTTGTTTTTTAAGATCTCTGAGAAGCAGTCTTTTTGATCTGTGCCTTCACCCATGGCACAAGAATCTCCCAAAACCATCAAATTGACCGGGTTTTGGCCGGCTTCAGGGGAATTTCGAAATCCCCATTGATCTGTGATAAAATTGATTGCTCTGAATTGCCTGGCCTCAGGACGATTGCCAATGGCGGCAAGATCTCCGGAGGATGTTAAAGTGACGGATGAATTTGGGGCATAGCGATATAGGCCGGCATATACAGGATGCAGCTCAATCAGCTTTTCATGAGGCCTGTAAAAAATTTGGTTTAAATCAAAAAAACGAAGGCATAGATCAACCCCGACCAAACTGACAACCAGACCCAGTGAAACAATAGAAATTTTCAGGACAATCAAGTGTGTCTTTTTGAACAAAGTCCCTGACAGAAAAAGAATGCCCGGCACAAGCATAAGAAAAAGCGCTGAATAGATGCCGGAAAGAATGCCAACACCATACAACAAATAAACAACCAAGCCCAACAGCAAACAAATCCAGACAAGCATATAACACTCAACTGTCATTGAACTTTTTCAAAGCTTTCTCAATCTGATAGCGATCAATTAAATCTTTTTCACGCGGCGTTTTTTTTGTCAGGAGCAAACCTTCCAAATTGAGAGTCTTGACAGGAAGGCCTTCGATTTCAATAATTTCCATATATTTCTTTAAATTGTCATAAGAATTTCCCGCCGCTCTCAACATGATATCCACCACAAACTCATCAGCCAATCGAATGGTCTCTGTGTCTTTGAACCATGCCGGGTCGATGTCTTTTGCCGCCTTGTCAGGCAAAAGCATTAAAATCTCCTTGACCTTGCGCCCGGTCTCTTCGGTTGAGGGAAACAGAAAATCAATATCAACTGTGGCGCGGTAAATGCCATGCGCATAAAGCGCGTAACCGCCGATCAGGAAGTAATCCACCTTTTGCTCATTAAGGGATTTAATCAGCCGCTTGAGATCTTCTAATGTGGCCGGACGAGCGTATTGATCACTCATGTTTTTCCGCTAAATATCGTATTCCTTCAATCATGGATTCTTCCCAATGCTTATTGGCTTCTTCATGTGATGTATAAGCGTACACGCCCTTACGAAAAATACGCGCCTTTCCTTTGGTTAATTTTTGGATCTCATCATTGAACATGGCGCCCGTCAGAAACAAATGAGACGACGCATGAAATGTGATTTCAGGTTCCAGTCTTTTTCCAATGTATTTCATTTTGTCCTTTTATCCGCCATTTTTTTATTCCAATAGTCATTATAGCATAGCTGTCTGACTGAAAAACAGCACAGAAGCATTTGAGCAAATTATAGAGCAGGTAAAAAATCAACCACAAAAAAAGCTGACATTTAAAAGATTTTATATCCCATAAACGCTCCTATTATTTTCACAACACGAATGAAAAATTATGGAAATGAGATGTCTTTGTTGGCGTCCTGAATGGTTTTATATTTTCTGATTCCCCTCTTACAAGCGGGTTTGTAGAAATGGCCGGCCAAGGCGAAAAGTTGTCTGACTTTTTTGTAGTACTTTTCATCAGGATGAAAACACCACAAAGCTTCTTCAGCTTCTTTAAATGTTTTGAATTTTTCCACTGTCATTGATTCTGCCCTTTGGATTTTCTTATTAAATCATGCAAAAAACCCACATCAATCCTGTCTTTTTCCCGCAAAGTGTCTTTTTTCATTTTGATGAGAGTCTCAGGTGTCGCCACTCTGATTTTTAATCCTTCGTAATGGATTGTTTCAAACTTCAAATCCTCAAACCGGATCATTTCTCCTATATTTGCAATAACATCAATGATAAAACCGCCGGGTGTCCCATACCGAATAACAGAATACTCTTTCAAATCATTAAAACTTATTTCTTTGGCAGATTGATCTTCAAAAACATCTGACAATGCGTCTCTTAGCTTTTCTATGTTGTCAGGAATCATTTTCACAACCAGATCCATGTCCTGGGTCAGGCGTGGAAATCCGTGCAAAATAACAGCAAATCCACCGACAAGAACGTAATCAATCTGCTTTTCTTCTAACACCTTTATTGTTTTAACAAAATCTTTGAATATATCTTCCATAAATTGAAGAATATCATTTTTTATCAGATAAGCAAATGATTACGCAAACTGTTTGATTTGGCGGGCAATGTGGAGGATGTTTTGCATGTCCAGTGACACGGCTTTGGTTTTGTCCAGGACAATGAGCAAGGGGTGGTTGAGAGGCGACTGGGGGTCAGAAAGAAGACCTGTAAGCCGGATGCCCTTGGGCAGAGCCAGAGACAGTGCAATTTGCTGCATATCTATCCCTTGTGCACTAAGCCATTCATTCAATATTTTGTCCAGGTCGTGCCTTTGAATGCTGTTCTGCTGAATCAGATTTGTTTTGGGGATGAGCTTTATGCCGGCCAAACTTTTTTCTTCTATTTGATTGTCCCCCTGGATCAATAGCATTCTGGCTTTATGATTTTCCTCTTGGACAAAACGGTTATGATTTTGCACTGCCTGGATCATTGTTTTGACGGCCTGTTTGTTGTCTTTGGTGACAATGGTTTTTATCACGGGAGTTTTGCGATTATCTCGGCACTGCTGCAAATAGTGCAGAGTGGCAGCTTTTATTTCTTGCTGAGGTCCGTTGATGGCAAGGGTGATGAGCATGTCAGCATAATCTGACTCAGTGAGTTGTTTGCCAAAGTGCTTTTGGGTTTCATAGGCAAAAGCTTTTTGGAATTTTATGTTTTCAAATATGCTGTTCAGCCTGTGCCCGTCAATTTTTTCAATCTCAAGGTTCAATTGTTTGTTTGAGAGAATGAGGTTTATGGCTTGCGCAGCATGGTCTGAATAGCCTTGTTGTTCCATGACCAAAGACATGGCCAGTTTTTCCGCTGACCAGGCATAGATGTTTTCTCGTTTGAGTTGATGGTCTTTGAGTGAATTATAAAGCAGGTGAAAGAGCGCAGGAAACAAAAGCGTGAATATAACAATGGGAGCAGAAAAATCAGATAGAAACATCGGTAAAAATAAGCCAAGTGCAGACACCACACTGATTTCAATAGGTCCGCCCCGGTCTTGATGGATCAGGACAAATATGACACGCAACAAAATAAATATGGGAATCAGGGCTGACCAGATGGCCAAGGGATTGATTCCTGCAAAATACAGGACTCCAGCAAGGAGATTGGGTGTTGAAAATCCCGGGATCCATCTATAATCACTTGATTTGACAGCATGATCCGATTTATCGAGCATTTCTGAGGGCATTTTGTAATTGCTCGATTTATCGAGCGTTTCTAAGGGTGTTTTGTAATTGCTCGATTTATCGAGCGTTTTTGAAAAGCGCCCCATGAATGGGGCAATTACAAAACCATTTTTCCCAATTCTATTAAATACCCCCACAAATTCTTCAACAATACCCGTGCACTTAAAATAAATGATTGCATTTAGAGGAGAAATGCCGAGACGACACATAAATGACACAAATTTTCCAAGCCAATTTTGCACAGCGATTTCAGACATGCCTGACTCCATGACTTGCTTAAAAGCTTCTTTTGGCGCTAGCCCAGCATTTAGAGCAGATTGAAACTCTGTGAAATAGCTATTGGGGTTCTCTTTTTTAGCCAATGTAAAAGAATTGGAAACAGATAGGCCCCTTAAAAGATAATTTCTAAAGACCTGAAAATGCCTTTCCGGATCTTTTTTCTTTAGAAATGGAAGACATTTTTTAATATGTTTTTTTCCTTCTCCATCCAATTGATCAATCCATTTGGAAATGGTTTGCACCAGTGATCTTGAATTTTTCGATCTGTATAGTTTCCTGATGTCTCCACCAACAAATTCTTCGACTTTTTCATAATATTTTGGGAGCTTTTTATAGAAATCATTGGCATCTTGTCCCTTCAACAGGCTGACTAAGCTTCCTTCTACTATCACCAAAAAAAACCTACCCTGTATACTGGGAAAGCAATAGATGTCTTTGTCATCCATTTCATATAATCTGAAATAGTAATCTTTTTTTGTTAATTTACTGATTAAAGCACCTCTTAGAGAAAACCCCTGTTGCTTCGAGCGGTACTTTGGATTGATAATGGCATCCATTGGCAGAGAAACTCTTTCTCCGTAAGTTATTCTTGTGCCAAAGGGATCATTGGGGATTTTTTGAGTTGAGTCAGAGGGCAAGTTATTATCAACAAATATTGTATTTAATGAATCCAGATAAAATCTAGAGATATCCCCATTTTCATCCTGACATTTAATATTGAGCCCATATTTTTTATCGAATGACACCTCAATGACCACCCCTAAGTTCCCATCAGGCAAAACAACTTTCTGTCCCCTTTTAAATTTGGTTTCCACAGGCTCCTCTTTGCTTTTTGCCGCCACAAGCCAGCCTTTTTGAAGGGCTTTTTTGTTGTACCACGCATGTGCCCATGCGGCTGGAAAATAAGCGATACAGGCAGCGAGTGCATTGGCATAGACACCAAGCAGACCTATATGAGTCAAAACCCACCAGACAAGAAAATATGAGCCCACGTATACGGCTCTAAAAATGAATCCAATCAATGTTAATTTTAATTTATCGTCACGTTCAGCAGGGCGTGGTGTAATGGTCTGTCTTCCAGCCGCATGGTTAACTTCATACACCTGTTGATGCCAAAACCAGCTGAATGTAAAGACACTGATGAGAGACATGAGTCCGCCCGCCAGAATATTCCCCCATACATCCGGCCACCAGTTAAAATAAGTTCCACCAACAAAAGCTGCCACCAGAGGCAAGCCAATGAGCAAAAAGGAAAAGATGAATTCTTCTCTCTTGGGCGCTTTTCTAAGGATATAGGATTTTAATGCATCCCCTTGTAGAGCTGGCTTCACCTTGGCCGCCATCAGAGTTGTTGGGCCATCAGACGCTTCTGTCATCAAAAGCTGTAAATTGGTGCCGGGAAGGCCGCGCATGAGGGTGGTCATGAGGCTGCCAGCCGCACCAGGGGGCGGGTCATTGGGGTCTCTGTCATCCAAATCTTTCTTGAGATCATCAAATGATTGCTCAATCTCTGCGCTGTTGGGAAGGGTCCTTCCGCCCATACGGCTCAAATATCCTTCTTCTATTATCCTGAGGATTTCTTCCTGCGACAAACCCAAATCAACAGCAGCTCGGTAGTATTCTTCAGTGGGTGTCTCTTGCCCGAATAAGGCGGGGTCATCACTGTTGATTGTGACTCTTACTTTTCGTTTGTTTGACGCTGACACGTCTTCTTCCGGATATTTTTGTGCCAATCTTTCGGCGTTGTCTGCCCCGGAATCAATTCCGTGTGTTCTCATCAATCCACTGTATTCAGAGGCCCATTGGCCATATTGATACTGGACAAACTGTTTCAACGGAGACTCGCCAAAAATAGCCCTGTTGGATGTCGGATTGGACTCAATAACAATGTCATGCTTAATGAGTTGATCCAGGATAAATCCGCGACGTGTGATTATGTCTATTATTTTTTTGTCATTGTCATAATGATAAGTGACTTGAGACAATGGATCTTTTTCCTGTAAGGACTGCAGCTCATCTTCCAGGCTCTCCCGGGTGCATGCCAGCAGAGGCACATGATTTTTGATGAGTTCCAAATCAAATCGGATCTGTCTGATTCTTTGCCACACAGCCTCTTGTCTGGCAGTGCCTTTATATGATTGGTAATCCAAACCCAATACTGTGGCATGACCGATTCTTTGTAAAAGCGGCTTGATTTGCGCGAGGGTTTCATTTTTGAAATCCTGCATAAACACAGCTTCCCAGACAAAACGCATTCCTGATTCCAATGACACTTCATCAAAACTTTCTCCCACATGAAAAGTGGCGCCAAGGCCGGGCAGGCCGGCTTCCCGGGCTGTGTCATTGTATGCCTGCAACTTTTGGAAAGCTTCATAAAACAGCGACGGCGGATTGAAGTTTTCATGACCAGCGGCATCCACACCCACCACATAGTTCAACACATCCTCGCCTGTGACATCCACATTTTTATCAATTTCTTTTGATTCAGGATACACTTCGCTTCTTTTTTCAGCCGCATCTTTAAGAAGGCTGAGAAAAGATTCCATTGAGTCGGTATTAGATTCACTTCTCTTTAACAGATTGACTGAATCCTGATCATTTCTTTTGACCATCGAAAAGACTATTCCCATATAAGGGGTTCGGCCATTTGGGTTTTTTTCCTTTTGCTGTGCTTTGAATTTTTTATGCGCTTGAATAATGGCAATTATTTTTTTTAGATTCTCTTCCTTTGATTTCATATCTGACCGCAATTCCACATATTCTACGCTGTCTTTTTTGTAATTCCGCAAAGCCCCCATAGCAATGCGTTTCCATGCCTTCCATTCGAACAAACCTGAGAGGTACAAATATTGACTGGTCACATCATAATGCTTGATAAATTCTTTGAGCGCTCCTTTTTTGAAGTTGAACAAATCTCTAAAATAGAACTTGAGCTGATAATATAAATCAATGTTTGAGCGGATGGCCTCCATTTCCAATGGTTTTTGTGATAGAGATTCCAGGTAAGCACGTCCTGCGAGCCCTTCCATTACCAGCTGCTGAGCCTGTGACAAATTCCCGCCTTGCGCCAGAGCCAGGAGTTCTTTGGCATCTGCCAATAGTTTTTCTTTGTCACTCGGCCAAGGCGTGTGGTCTTGGCCATAACATTTCTGCACAAAAACAGCCAGTTCCCGCGTGACATCTCGAACAGCCTGCACTTTTTTGATTAAATTGATTTTCTCTTCTTTGACTTCTGCGCCTCTCATGTCTTCCAATTCTGACAAACTTTTTTCACATTTCTGCAACGCACTTATTTCATGACCCTTGAGTGCGCCATCATTATAATTCAGCCCGACTGTCAGCCAATTCCATATATAAAATTCAAAATCCACAGCCATTCTGAGGTGCACGTGTGTTTCAGATTTGGGGGCCTGCTTGATCAGCGCATACATGTCCGGGTCAGATCTTTGTGTGTCAACATGGACCATTATTTCTGAACCTGTGTTTGTATTGATTTGATGGGTGAGCATGCCCAGTCTGTCACTGTGAAAAGATTTGATGTGAGCCAAGTTGGCTGCTGCGCCCAAGGCCGGGGTGTCATCCACATCATAAATGATTTTTAAATTGCCTGTGTTGTCTACCCCAGTTTCTTGTATACAATATGAACTGAGATGCCACATATATGTTTTGTGGCTGATGGAAGCCAGATATTGTTCGGTTTTATCTATAATTTGTTGAATTTTATCCGGGCTCATACGAAGTTGTTTGAGTTCATTCCTCAATTTTTCGGTGTTTTCGTTTATCTTTTGTGCGGCTATGTCTCTTATTTTTTGGTCGAATTCCATACGTTTATTTTGCAGAACAGCTTCACTTGTTAATTCATTGAGTCGTCTTTTGTTCCCCAAAGCATGGACTTCCAAATAGAGGTCCAGAACTTCCGGATGCGAACATGTCTGTATCACTGTGTCAATAACAGTATGATATTTTTGCCATTCCTGTAGCCTGTGGTTTGACACATCTGCTTCTGTGGCCAGTGTCACCAGAGCTGTTAAAGGATTGTCATATTTGCCATTGGCAAAAGGCCAGTCTAGATCTACTTTTTCAATCCCCAGATCATCCGGAATCACATGCGCATCTAATTTATCTTGAAAACGTTGGCGGTCTATTTCCGTCCAAAAGCCAAAGTCTCCTTCCCGGAGAACAGCTTCTGCAAAAACATGATAGTCGCTTGAACTGATGCCCAATGCGTCCCTCAGCGCATTGTTTTTATTGAGGTCATTCAGGATTTCTTGGGCAAAGTATTTGTTGAGCCTATAGCTGTTTTTGTTCAATGTATCTATTTTTTCATGGCCGTATCCGACTTTTGACAGCAGCAAAGCCATCACAGCTGCGCGTCGATATTTTGAAAACCCAAATTGCTTTCTGAGTCTTTTTTTGAGCAATTTATTGTTGTCCATCAGCTTTTCCAGTAAAGCCAATGAACGCATCAAATGCCCGCTGTCGCGCGTCAAGAACCCCATGCGCATGGTGTTTTCTTCCTGTTGCTGAATGGCATTTTTGATTTTTTTCCGCAGCTCTTGATGTTTTGACGGTATCATGGAATCCACCACTGCATCAATCTCATAAGACTTTTTGGGCTTGACCCACACAAAAGAATAAAAAAGAAAATTGAGAAATGTCTTTAAGACACCTCGTCCATGGCTTATCTTGAGTTGTTTTTTCAGTCGGCGAATAAAATGAATGGGGTCAGGGATAAAACCAATCATTCCCCTGGTCCACATCATTGCTCCTTTTTGCGCCCAAGGCACAATAACTGTCAATGGTTCTTCTGACTGCGTATTGTCCGTTCCCATGGCCATATGCATATCTGATCCCTGCCAAGGGACAAAGAGACCCAGAGTCAAAACAGCTGTGGTAAAGGCCAGTGTTACAGGAACAACTGATGGCAAGCTGAATAATGATAATCCAATAATACCCAGCAACATGGGCAATTGGCTGAACATGATTGTGACCAGATGAGTGCGCATGCTATAGGCTTGTCCCTGATAAACGTGCATACCAAACTTTGAAAACCAGGATTTCATAGGGTTTATGCGATAAGAACCAGCAGAGAAAAATTTATACCCCAGCCAGTGCGCTAAAAACTCATGATTGAGCGTATACACCAGACCAGTGGCAGCGGCTGTGCCAAAAGCCAACAATAAAACAGACTGCCATTGTGTGTCCATAGACCACACCCCAAAAATAATCCCCAAAACAGCCCCCAATACCATTCCTGGCAATGCCTGTTGAAACCAGAGAAGAGGAAGCGATTCAAAATCATGCGGTTGATCGGAAGCAGGATTTGATGCACTCAGAATTGGCTGTGTTTTTTCATGAGGGGTGTCATACAAGAACACAGCACGTGTGAGTGTGGCATTGTCCTCAAGACGATCAATTCTGTTGATTTCTTCAAATCTTTTGTCATACATTGTTCTTCGCCATGTTTTTCCATGGGCTTCCACAATAAGCAGATCACAAGCAGAGGCTGCGTCTGGGACAGAGACTGTATCAACCAAAACATTTTTGTTATAAACTGCACGTCTGCCAAATTCACCATCTTCAGGATTAAAATGCGTCTCATTCAAATCATAAGAAACAATCTCCACACCTTGACGCTTCTCTCCGCCCACATTTTCGAATTCCACCTCCCGAACAGCCAATAAGAGCCCTCCTCGGACTTTTGTCCAGTATTTTCGAATTCCTGAATGATAGGAAAGCGCATCATTTAATTGCCTGATGTAATCATTAAGTGCTTTGAATTTAGCGGGATTTTTAAAAGATGCATATATCGGAGATTTTCTTGTGTATCTGAGCAGCCGATGGAATGGAAACAGACGAGCTGTCTTAAAACCAAAACGCTTCAACTCACTTTCAATGCTTGGGAAATAATATCCCCTTGATTCAGACTCATTGTTCACTTGATACTGAAAATAATTTTGAAGAGATGAATCCATTGTCTCAATAATATTTCTATGAAGCTTTGCGCACATTTTTGATGTTTTGATTGTTTTTAATTGCTCAAGCATTTTTTTGACAATGGTCTCATTCTGATGGGAACGTTTCAGATATCTCCCGGATTTAATCAGCGCCACTAATTTTTGTTCCTCCTCCGCGGCAAACAAGTCAGCAGGCAATCCATTGGCCTGAATAAGGGTCCTGAGATGAATATAAATTTCATTATATTCTTTTTCTTCATGAATATAAGATTCAAGTTTATTAATATCATCAGAAGAGATATCTCCGTAAACACCTTCAATGATTTTGTGAAAAACATAGCCGCGAATGCTTGATAATTTGGTCATTTCATTTATATGGTATCTTTCTCTAAAACCTAAAATAGCCTTTCTGATTTTATACAATCGAGAAGATCTTTCATCCCCTGTTGCGCCATCCTTTTGGCTTGACATCATCATCACCAGGGATTTTGGCAAAGGGATTTCCCATGTCCGCTCATGCAGAAAATGGCCAGCATTGGTCAATAAGGCGCCTGGCAGAGGGATAGAGACAGTTACTTTTTGCCAGTTTGAGAATGAAAAGAACTCTTTTATTTTTGTCATTGTTTTTTCTGTCCCGCCGATCTGGACTGTCTTGTGCGTGAATTGGTGACGGGCGTTTGGTAAGCGGCGGTAAGAGCATTCGTGCGCATGACCTTTAAAATTTCCTCTGATTGTATTGAAATTTGTTCTTGTGATTCTGGCGAGTTTTTGCAAAGCAGGTTTTGACAGAAAATATTGGAGGACTCTGATAGGAGGCCAATCATGAGTCATACAGGCGGCTTTGAATCCGCCTTTAAATCCTGGTGTTGGCCCTATCACTGGCTGGCTGACAAAGAGTTTTTCAGCTTCAAAGAGTTTTTGGAGCGGGGTTTTGTTTTGTGAAAAGATGCTTAAGTATTCTGCGCCTTTTGTTGTGTCTACCTTGGTGATTTTGGGCACAAAATTGATCACTGTGATGTTTTGGTCCGTGAGTATTTTTTCCATGCCTTGGGCATGGAACCCGCCTGTGACCATGACCGCTGTGTGGGTTTGGTGTTTTTGCATGGCCGCCATGAGATTGCGCGCCATGGAGTCATTGCGTTTCTCTGCATATTGATAGAAATTTTCATACGCAGAAAGATCTAAGGGAGGCTGAATATCTGCTTTTTTGTACAGGACCCATTCTTCAGGCGTCAGCGTAAAATTGAGCAGTTTTCCTAGCAGCCTGTTGTGATGAGAGGTTTGTATGAGTTTTTTTTCTTCAGGCGTTTGCTCAAGGGCTATGTATGTTTGCCTTTCTTGGATTCGCAGCTCTTGAAAAAGTTTCTGCGCATTGATTTTGTCGGAAAGTAAAACATATTGAATGTATTTGTTCATTTCCGGATAACTTGACTGCAGTAAAATTTGAGACACTGAACATAATGTCAACAGATGGCTGTAAAAATCTGAATAGTTTATTTTGTTGGCCCGGTAGGCCAGACTTTTGGTGATGAGCTCCTGAATTTGGTTTTTGGTGAGTCTTTGTGTCAGGTGTCGGATGAGGCGCGTGCGTTCTTTTTCCACTTGTGTGAAGTCCAAAGTGCGTTCTAAATGAAGCGCCTGGAGAAACAAGCCAATGTTTTGAGATGGATTGGATTTGTTTTTCATGGCAATGGTCGTGATGTATTCCCCCAATGACATGTTTCCCCTGTGATAGGACTGGATTTTTTTGTCGAATGCATTGAGGACGTGTGAATAGATTTTTTGCTTGCGTGTGGCCAGGGTTTGTGACTGGGTTTGCCATTGTTGGAGATCTTGCTCACGTGTTGACAGAGAATCTTTGTAAGCCTGTATGTTTTGTGTGTATTGTTTTTGATCATCAATGCCTTCATAAGGAACAAGATCATTGGTGGTGGTAAAAGCCGTGTATATGGGACCGGTGATTTGGTTGTTTTTGAGCAAATCTTCAGCAACGATTTTCATGGTGTCTTTTTTGGGAAAGGCGTGAAAGCGTTTGAGTTTGAGCGGTTCAAAAGCCGCTTCAAGAGCAACAATGAATCGAGACGGGGAGACTCGGAGATGAGGAGACAAAGAGACTGAGTCATTTTTTTCTCCCACTCCCCTCGTCTCCCTGTCTCCCGCTCTATTATTGAATGAGGTTAGGAGAGATTCGATAGAGCGTGCTATATTCATCTGGGCTTCAAAATTTTGGTGGATGTCCTGTATGTGAAGAACAATACGGGATTTTTGATTTGCGATTTTTGATTTGCGATTTGATAATCGATGACCTGGGGTTATTTTTCGAATATTTCCGTATTCATAGGGCAGGGCGTTGAGGAGGTTGGTGTGTTGTTCGGAGAATTCATTTGGGAGTTTGGATTTGATTGATAAAGGGATGGATGAGGTTAAGTTCAGTGGTTGGGTATGAAGCGCAGGAAGATTTTGTATGAGCTGGGCAGGCAAAGCAGCTACTTGTACGTTTTTTTTAACTTCAGCTGATAGGGCGGGCGCAAGGCCCGCCCCTACAACAATTTTGTTTCGTTCTTCCCAAAAACCGGCTTGTAACCATGGGACTGAGAGCGTGGTAAAGAGAAAAGATGATAGAGTGACAATAGAAATCGTTTTTTTCATATATATTAATTTTATATATATGATCTTAAGACCACCTTAATAAATTGTAAATTGTTTGTAAATTTTTTATTACTTGATTCTTGAGTGGATTTTGGCAGAAAGGGATGAGAGGGTTTGGGTCAGAAGGATATAGGAACTGGGAACGATGAAAAGAGTGAGAACTGTGGCGCTGAGTAGACCGCCAATGACTGTGAGGGCCAGAGGGCTCCAGAGAACAGCACTGTCACTGCGGTCCAAAGCCATGGGAACCAGTCCCAGGGCTGTGGTGATGGTGGTCATGAAAATGGGACGAATACGTTGACTGGCTGCATCAATAATGATGCTTGAATACTGACTGAAATTAGAAATTGGTAATTGGAAATTAAAAGCATTTGTGTTTTCTAATTTCGAATTTCCAATTTCTAATTTCGTTTTTATTCTGTCTATCATCATGATGCCGTTGTTGACGACCATGCCGCCCAGCATGAGAAGCCCGATAGAAACGCCCAGTGTGATAGTGGCGCCGGATAAGCAGAGCGCGGACACTGCGCCTATGGCTGATAAAACCACTGTGCCCATAATGACAAAGGGTTGTGAGAGTGATTCGAATTGACAGGCCATGACCATGAAAACAAGAAAGAGCGTGAGCAAAAGGGCTTTCCAAAAGTCACGGTTGGCTGCCATCATGTCTTCATATTGGCCGGCAATGTCTGCGTAGTATTCCGGCGGAAAGGAAACTTTTCTGAGCATTTTTTTAACGGCTTTGGCAGCGTCTTGCAGTGATGTGGACCCCAGATTGGCAGAGGCCTGGATCATGCGGGCTTTGTTTCTGTGCCAGATTTCACTGGGTGAGAGGTCCCCGACAATTTTGGCCACATGCTGGACCGGCACTTGCTCCCCTGAAGGAAGCGTGAGCAAGAGGTTTTTCATTTGTTCAACGGTTTTTCTTTGGTCAGGGTGAATGCGGACAACAGCTTCTATTTCCTCGGATTTGTCATAGAATTTGGTGGCGCGGAGTCCGCGCATTTGGGCGTGTAACGCCTCTGACACTTCTTTGGCATCCAAACCAAGCAGCGAGACTCTGGCTGAGTCTATGACCACAGAGAGCTGAGGCCGGCCGGGTCTGTAGCGGATTTTGACGTCGGAGAAGCCCGGGTATTTGCCCATGCGGTTGCCGATTTCCATGGCCAGTTTGGCCATGAGGTCGTATTCGTATCCGAATATTTCGACAAATATTTCTTTGCCTGAGCGCGGTTCTGAGAAGTAGCTGAAAGCTTTGTAGTCTTTTTCGTATTTCTCCATGAGTTTGTCCACTTCAGGTCGAAGTTTGTCTATGACCTGCTGAGTGGTGAGGCTGCGCTGTGACACGTCTTTGAGTGTGACATAAATTTTAGAAGACCAACCTTCTATTTTGGAGGAGATGTTTTTGATGGCGTTTTTGGTGGGCTGATAATCGCGTACGGCTTTTTCTACTTCTTCAACAATGTTGTTAGATATATCCAAGCGAACACCAGTGTCAAGCTCAACGAAGACAATGAATTCGCTCCGTTCAGAAGCAGCCATAAAGTCTTTGGGGAGGATAAAGAGAAAGACAAGAAAGGCGCAAACAAACACAGCGCCCACGGAGGCAAAAATGGTTTTTTTGCGCGCAAGGCTCCAGGCGAGTTTGTCTGTGTATTGGGGCACCATGCATAAGCCTGTTCCCACAAGTGCAATGGTCAATAGGAAGTATAAGCCAGGCACCCAGGAGACCCCGAAAACGTATCTGAGCATGACAACGAGAAGAACGAAAATTATCATGAGGATCATGGCAGCCTGTTTTTTTTGCAAATGATTAATTTTGGCCACAAGAGTCATGAAAGCCGGTTTGAAATCCGCTGCCATTCGTGAATATATGTTTTTTATTTTCTCGTCCCATTTGGTGTGTTGGATTTTGCGCGGGTCAATGAGACTGCCCAAAGCCGGAACAAGCGTTAAGGCCACAAAAAGTGATGAGAAGAGTGAAGCTGTGACAGCAAAGGAGATGCCGGCAAAAAGAATTTGGGCTTGTTTTTGGAGCAAAGAGAATGGCAGAAAAACCACCACAGTGGTGAGTGTGCCGCCCACCATGGGACTGACCATTTCTTGGGCGGCCTGAAGCATGGCTTGTTGTAAAGGCTTACGTCCGTGTGCTTCTGTTGGGATGTTCCCTGCCAGGCGGTCGTAGTTTTCAATGACCACAACAGCATTGTCCACGAGTAAGCCTATGCCGAGGATAAGACCGGACAGGGACATGACATTGATAGAGACGCCTTCGAAAAACATGAAGGCCAGCGTGAGCATGACCGAAGCAGGGATAGAGAGCGCCACAACAAAAGCTGTGCGGATGTCAGGACGTTTGAGAGCGAGGAACAAGACGCAGGCAAAGATGACAGCCACAATCCAGGCGCTGTCGTTTAAGGGTTTTTTGAGGAAGTAGAAGAGGAGTATGTTGAGGACCAGAACAGCGAGCAAAGCCAATGACAGAAATCGGGTGAAGCGGGTCTTGGAGAGGAATAAGGGAAGCACCAGAACCACCAAGGCCACGCCGTAAAGCAATGTCATGCGCACTGAGGCAATGGCGGATAAGATGGATTTGCGCTGATTGGAGATGGTGACCATGTCAGCGCCTTCAGGGAGATATTTTTTGAATTCTTTAAAGACGTCCTGCACTTTGCCGGCAACCAGGACAGTGTTGGCTGAGCTTTCTTTTTGTACATACACGGTGACAGCGGCTTTGGCATTCAGCCGGGAAAAGCTTTCTGATTCCAGGTAGGAATCATCCACATCAGCAATGTCTCTGAGCCGGACACGGCCGCGGTTTTTGTCCACAGCCAGTGTCATGCTGCGGATATCTTCAAGGCTTCTGAAGGCGCCCAAGGTCCTGATGCCGAATCTGAGGGTGGAGGTGCCTTGCACATCTCCGGTTTTGAGGTTGAGGTTGTTTTGTTCCAGAACGCTCACGATTTTTTTGATGGGCAGGCCCACAGCCGCCAATCGGTCGCGGTCTATGTTAATGACGATTTTTCTTTCGCGGCCGCCGCCGATTTCCACATTGGCCACGCCGTCCACGCGAAGGAGTTTTTCTTTGAGCTGCGTGTCCACTAGGTAGCGAAGCTGTTCAGGGGTGTGTTTTTCGGATGTGAGGGCTGTGATTTGAATGGGCGCGTCGGATTCTTCGTAGCGGGCAATAATGGGTTTTTCGATTTCTTTGGGAAGCTTGTTTTTGACACGGAGAAATTTTTCACGAACCTCCAAAGCCGCCACATCCATATTGATGCCGGGCTCAAATTCTATGGTGACTATGGAACGGTTTTTTTTAGAAGAGGAAATGAGGTTGCGCAAGTAAGCCACTGTACCCATGGATTCTTCAATGGGTTTGGTGACAAGCCGTTCCACCTCAGGCGGGGGCATGCCCCCGCGGACATCTGTGAAAATAGTGACATTGCCGTATGCAATGTTGGGCATGAGTTCCACTGGAAGTTGTTTAATGGCGGCAAACCCGAACAACGTGATGGCCGCAAAGATCATAGAGAGTGTGATGGGTTGTTTGATCGCAAATACCGGCATTTTGCGCGATAAGAGGATCACGAGAAATCCGAATAATGCCAAATGTAAAAGCTGGGTGAATTCCATTTTCTAGGTCTTTTTATAGAAGTTGTGCAAATGTTTTTGAAGGAATCCTTCCCCCAGCACAAACAGAGCCGGGAGGACAATGAGAGTGAGAAGTGTGGAGATGAACAGACCTGACACCACCACCACAGCCATGGGAGATTGCATGCCGGATCCTTCACTTAAGCCAAGCGCCAAAGGAAGCATGCCAATGATGGTGGTGACGGCTGTCATGAGTATGGGGCGAAGTCTGGTGTGGCATCCATTGAGCAGGGCTTCTTTGAGCGGCATGCCGCGCCCAAGGTTTTGGTTGACAAAGTCTATGAGTACAATGCCGTTGTTGACCACAATGCCGGCCAAAAGAACAACGCCCATGCCGGCAATGGCTGTGACTTTGTGTCCGAATAGAAGCAATGCCGGGCCCATGGCAATGAGCGCCAAAGGCAGTGTGACGAGAATAAGCAAAGGTTTCCATAAGCTTTCAAATTGAGACGCCATGATCATGAAGACAAAAGCAATGGAAAGAATAAGGACGATTTTGACGCTTTTAAATGATTCGGCCATGCGCGCGGTTTCACCGGTGAGTTCAGTGGTTGGGACTGATTCAGATTCTTTGTCATTGTTTTGAAACGTACGGTCATGTTGCTGTAGGGGCGCACGGCCGTG
>JANQER010000052.1 GCA_028278255.1 Elusimicrobiota bacterium
CATGACGCATCATCCATGGCTCAGAATATGCTTTTAAAATCGCAAATCGGCAATCAAAAATCAAAAATTCTCAAATTAGGGGGGAATATTCATGATTAAAAAATGCTTAAGCTTAATGATGGTGTTGTTTTTTGCGGGCGCTTTAAATGGATGGGCGGAAAACCTACTGGGATTAAAGAATGTTAAATTTGACAGTTCTTTGGAAATCAGCGGCCAGTCAGCCAACAATGAAACAGATGTGGACGGAACAGACAAAGACACGCGCGGCGCCACTGTCACAAGACTGCGGATCGGCATGAACGCTGTTCTGAGCCAGGACGTGAGCACGCGCATCGAGGCTGTTCGCAACAGTGACAGCGGCCCTTTTGTGTCACAATACGGGGATGGCGCGTCCACTGTGGCCAATGAGGAAGGCGCTATTGCATTGCAAAACGCGTATTTGGACTTTGATAATTTCCTCAACACCGATGAGTTTCGCATTGGCCGGCAATACGGCGGCCGGACAGGGGATTTGTTGGTTTATTACGGCCCTGTATACGACGATGCTTTGACTGTGCAGGCTTTTGACTCTGTTTATATGGCCAAAAAATTCAAAAAAATAAATGCCACATTTGTCACAGGAAAAGTGGTTGAGGATGATTTGATTAATAACACCGATGAAGGCGATGTGGTCGGTGATATAACGGCATCCTGGCTGATCCTGAACTCAGATGAGATTTTTGAGAGCGTGAAGGTGCCTCTTGAGCTCGGATATTACCGGATAACCAATCAAAGAACAGACACGATTGCAGATAATATGACTCTCAGTATCATTGATCTGCGCGCCAGTTATACCCTTCAAAATCACCCTGTGACCCTCAGCGCTGAATACGCCATGAATGACGGCAAATATAACACCAATCACACCGGCACTGACGCCATGGAATTAAAAGGCAATGCCTATGTGCTCAAAGCCAATTATGACAATGAGGACAAGGGCTTTGGCTGGCATCTTGTGTATGCCAATGCCAGCGGCGATGATCAAAATGAAGCTGATCAAGGCGCGCAGGATGATTCCTTTCATGATTTGTCCATGGGCGGCTATGGCTGGGCGGTTTCTGATTTTTCTCTGGGCGAAATATTAAGCAATTCCAATGCTTTGGCAGTTGATCCTGTTGGAGCCAACACAACTGTGACTGGTGATAACATTGCCATGACATCCCAGACTGGATTGGATACAGGATTTGGCGGCTACGGACTGAATGTAATCAACCTGGGCGGTTACTATAATATGACGTCTATTTTTGACGGAAAAATAACAGCTTATCTGGATTACTACATGGTCAAAGTCAATGAAGTGGTGTCTGGCGCAGATGACGGCGTTGGGTCAGAAATTGATTTGACTTTTACCTATGACCATTCCAAATCCATTAAAGCGGCTTTGGGTTATGCCATGTTTTCTCCGGACAGCGGCTTTGCCAACGAGTTCACTGATCCCACTGGATTTGACAGGCCTGAAGACACGATCACGAAATTCTTCGGAAAATTAATGATCAAATGGGGCGCCGCCAAACAGCGCGTGTTCTAAAAGATGACAGATGTAACCGAAACCCGCTTGGCTACGCGGCCAAGCGGGTTTTGTTTTGTCTTGATGCATGTCTCCAGGGATGCTACAATCATTTAAGACCAAAGACAACAGACAGAAGACCACAGACCATCGGTTAGTAACAATAGATTTAAATATCTTATGAAAGTACATAAAAATAGGCACTTTAAAAGAATAATTAAAAACAGTTTTTGGATTATTCTTGTCATTTGTTCTCAAAATGTTTATGCAGAGTTTACCTCGTTAAACATCGGGTTGGATTATCGTTTGAGAGGCATCAGCATTGAAAACAATGATTTTCAAAGCGATACCGCGGATCATTTGAATTACTATTCCCACCGGGCGCGTTTCTATATGACCACCTGGCTCAATCAGGATGTGGAAGCCAGCCTGAGACTGCAATCCATTAATATATGGGGTTTGGAAGGTTCAAACACACCTATGACACGGTATCCCAATGCAGACGGCACACCGTGGGTGGAAGAAGCATTCATTCATATGCCTCGTTTTGCTTGGGAAAAAATTGATCTAATTGTGGGAAGGCAGCCGCTGATTATTGGCGATGGTTTATTGGTATCAGATGATCAATTGGGATTCAATGCCATTCGCGCACGAACGCAGCTGCCCCAATACAGCTGGTTCCCGTGGAAAATAGATGTTGATATTTTCACAGCCAAAATTCAAGAATCTCTGGAAAGCGGCGATGACTCTGACTTGTTGGGGATGGTGTTGGGCACTGACAGAGACAAAAGCCGCTGGGAATTTTCATGGATTCAGGAAAGAAATGATGCCGACACTCCCTACACGCTGGTGAACACCACTTACACAGCAGCGCGCACATTCCGTCAATTCTATGGAATACGTTTGTCCAGCAACCTCAAAGACGCTTATTATAAGATTGAAATTGCCCTGCAGTCGGGTGATGCTGTTCTGCAGCGCACGGGACAGCCGGACCAAAACATCACCCTTGAGGGGATTGGGCAAAAACTTGAATTGGGCGCGCAAACAGACTCAGTCAAATTCGGCCGATTCGGCGTTAATGCTGTTTATGCTGTTGGATCCGGAGATGACGCAGGCACCGACAATATTGATGAATCTTTTAATCCCACTTTTGGGAAATCATGGGATGGCTTACAGCGCACAGGCTATGGCACGCATTATGCCGCCACCTTGTCCAAAGCGTATGACAGAGACAACCCTTTTGGCACAGGCACCAGCGGCCTGCCTCTGGGATATTCAGGCATCAAAACCATGGGATTGGGTATTTACAGCACACAAAAAGTGCGTTGGACAGGCGCGCTGAATTATTACACATTTGAGTCCCGTACCAAGCCATTGGGAAAGAATGATTTGGGCGCTGAATTAGACGCTCACATCACTTACCGTTATACGGGATTTGTTGTGTTCAAGGTTGGCATGGCTTTGTTTTTTCCCGGCTCCGTGTACGGCGACACAGCTTCACGCGTCACCCGGTACAACCTTGAAACCCACGTGCATTTTTAGAGGCGCGTTTGGAATTTATTTGTAACATTATAATGGGACTGTTGCGAAATACTTTTTTTCTTCAAACCCCCTCTCCTGTCTCTGACGGGAGAGCTTCACGAAGTGAAGGGTGAGGGCCTAAATAGGCTATTTCGCAACTGTCCCAGAATTTGATTTTTGTTTGACGATTGTTTCTTGGAATTTGGTTATTGCCGCGTTTATCTAGGAGGGAGTATTTATGAAGAAAACATTGCTTTTGTCAGGTCTCTTTATCTGCGGATTGTCTTTGTCCGTTCATGCCATTGATTTTGGCAATCGATTGTCCGTCGGCGGTGGTTTGGGGAATGTGTATCCCTATAAAAATGAAGCCTTTAAAAAGGCTTATGAAAACAACCAAGCATGGAATGCTGATTTAAAAATCGGGATCGTGGATGATCTCACCATGGTTTTTTCTTATACTCATATTCTTCTTTATAATGAGGCCACAAGAGATGAACTGCTTTTGCGTCCCATTGTGCTGTCCTTTCGCGTGCATCCCTTTCACAAATGGGCATTGAGCCCGTATATTGTGATCGGTGGAGGCGTGAGCTTTAATGAGTTCAGAGATGCGTCTCTTCCAGCCAATGCATTGGCCATGCGATGGAATAAGTTCGGCGGACATGCTGGTATGGGAATGGAATTGTTTTTAAATCAAGGGGCTTCTTTTGGTGTGCAAGGACTGTATCATCACATGTCCAATTTGCCGGATGAGTCGCCATTGCGCCTCATATCAGTCACCGGCACGCTCAATATTTATTTTGGCGAAGAGCAGCGCACGCGTGAAGCCCGTGAAAGAATGGAACTGGCGCAGGAAAGAATCGCCATGGCTGAACAAGACGCCGAAGACATGCGCGCTGAAGCCGCACGTTTAAAAGAAGAAGCAGAGGCTTTAATGGCGCAAGCACAAGTCTATAAGAAAAAAGCAAAAAAAGAACAAACAGAAAAAGAAAAAGCCCAGCGCTTGGCCAATGAGCGTTTGTCCCGCATGAATCAAGCTCAAAATGATTTGAATAAGTTGAAAAAAATGATGGCGCGCAAAGACATTAATCCTATCAAATTTATGAGCGGTAAAGCCGAATTAGATCCTTCTTCTTTTAAAACACTGGACATGGTGTTCTCGATTATCAAAAAATACAAAGATTTGGGCCTGCGCATAGAAGGGCACACTGACAGTTATGGAAAAGAATCTTCTAACCTGCGCCTTTCTCAAAAAAGAGCCAATGCTGTGAAAAAGTATTTGATTTATAAAGGTGTTGCCAAAAAACAAGTTCAATCCATTGGACTGGGAGAATCACATCCCATCGCAGACAACAAGACAGCTCACGGGCGCGCCAAAAACCGCCGCGTGGAATTCATTTTCTTCGTCCCTTAGTCCGAATAAACCAGCTTGATTCTTTTCGTCAAACACTTGCCACAATTTCCCTGAAATGACCTTGTCGAGGATGCATGACCATGTGTCCCGGTAAGGTCATCTGTTATTTTAAGCCCATCCCAAAAAGTGGAAAAAAATCAATTTAAAATGGGTTTGGACTATTATGCCTGAATTCTTGTCATGATACACTTTAAGTGAGGGGAATAATTAACCCAAAATTTTCAGTTGCACAATATTGTCATCAATGATTGATGTGCAAAAAAGTGCAAATGAAAATTTTCCTGTAGGGCTCGGAATGTGGCTGCTGTGCAGCC
>JANQER010000066.1 GCA_028278255.1 Elusimicrobiota bacterium
GAAACAGAACAGTCGTTTCAGTTGACATATGAGCGTGTTCAAAAGTTGGCACTGTCCAGATTGCATGTTTTTCCGTTTTCGCGCCGGCCTGGCACACAGGCTGCTATGTTGCCGATTCTTCCTGCGTCTGTTGTGAAGGAAAGAACGCAAAAGTTGAGGGGCCTTTCAAGCAAGCTGCATCATCAGTTTTGTCAGCGTTTTCAGGGGCAAAAGCGTGACGTGCTGGCAGAACCATCAGGAGAGGGGTGGACTGATAATTATATTCGCGTACCCTTGCCGGACAAGAAGGTCCCCCCGGGGGTTCTTGTGTCAGTTACCCTCTGATGGCGGTTGGTCCTCTTCTGTATTGGACAGGCCTGCACAATGACAAATTTTCAATAAATGCTTGAAAAATAAGGAAAAATTGACTAAACTATGCAGATGAGTGAGTGTATTTTTTGCCGCATCGTGAAAAAAGAGATACCGGCAGACATTGTATTTGAGAATGACCATATATTGGCTTTTTCAGATATTCACCCACAAAGTCCTGTTCATATACTTGTTATTCCCAAAAAACATGTGGCAAGGTTGATGGATTTATCCGAAGAAGACATGCCTGTCATCCATGAAGTGCATAAGGCTGTACAGGTTTTGGCTCGTCAGCGGGATGTTCATCAATCCGGGTTTCGTGTTGTGGTGAACAACGGGGCAAATGCTGGTCAGGCAGTGGATCATATTCATTATCATTTGCTGGCTGGCCGTCAATTCAGCTGGCCGCCAGGTTGATGCTGTGAGAGATTGCTTGTGATGATGACCCATCCGCCATATGACATCTGGTGTGTTTCTCTTTTTTCATCAATAATTTTTATCTTCGGTGTCAGTGATATTTTGTGGCTACTCAAGTCTCTGTAATTGCTCAATTTATTGAGCGCTTTTTTAAAATTATTTATAGGCTATTGAAAAATACACCTGATAAATCAGGCAATTACAAAAAAACAAAGGAGACCTGAGTCGTCACGATGTTTTTGATATTTATCGGTAGTAGGAACGAAAGGTGGTGTTTTTAGATTATGGTTTTTGTTAAGGTGCGCGACGGGGAATCCATTGAGGAAGCTCTTCGTCGTTTTAAACGTGAATGTGAGCGGAACGGCATTATGCAGGAAATCAGAAGAAGGGAGTTTTATGAGCCGCCTTCTGTCCGTCGTAAAAAGAAAATGGCTGAAGCACGGCGCAAGATGCGTCGTCGTATGATGCGCCAATCTCGTTCTTAATCCAGACAATTAAATAATAAATCTTGGTGTCTTTGCGAGAAAAAGGTTTTGATTATTCACATGACCTTTTTTGGCTGAGGGAGGGTGAGATGGGTGTTTCCCGGAATAATTTGGATCAAATTCGGAACGCATTAAACCCCCTGGATATTATTCGGGAGTCTGTTCCGACTTTAAAACAAACAGGCAATCGTTGGAGAGGATTGTGTCCGTTTCATAATGAGCGGACCCCTTCGTTTTTCTTTATGCCTGAAAAAGGTCTTTGGCATTGTTTTGGCTCTTGTCAAGAAGGCGGTGATATTTTTAAGTTTGTCATGCGCTTGGACAATCTGTCATTTCCTGAGGCATTGCGGCTATTGGCTGATAAGGCAGGGGTCCCGCTGGAATGGGAACGCACGGATGACGTGTCTTCCCGCGCTGCCCAGGAAAAAGAACGCTTATTGGGCCTTTTGGAGGAAGCAGCGGCTTTTTATCATGAGGCATTGCAGCATAAAGCGGATGCTGAAGCTGCCCGGCGGTTTTTGTCTCAAAAACGCAAGATAAAACCTGACACTTGTTTGACATTCCGTCTTGGGTATGCGTCGGCCAAAAACAGCTTTTTGGATGCAGCCTTGCGCAGGGGAGTGCCGATTGAAATTCTTTTGAAAGCAGGGCTTGCTGTTCGGTCTGAAAAATCAGGCCGGTATCATGACCCTTTGCAGAATCGCGTGGTTTTTCCGATTGTCAACGCGTACGGACAAGTCATTGGGTTTGGCGGCCGGGTCATTGAGAATGAGGCATTGGGTCCCAAATATTTGAATTCACCTGAAACACCTGTTTATTCCAAAGGGCGTCATTTGTATGGTTTGTTTCATGGCCGGACAGATTTAAGAGAAAAAGGACAGGCTGTTTTGGTCGAAGGTTATTTGGATGTGATTGCCTGCCATCAGGCTGGTGTGTGCCAGGCCGTGGCGCCCTTGGGCACTGCTTTTACAAAGGAGCAGGGGCATCTTCTTAAACGCTATGTGCAGGAAGCGGTCCTGTTGTTCGATTCAGATGAAGCCGGTGCCAAAGCGTCTTGGCGCAGCGCGGATGTTTTGCTTCAGGCTGATTTGTTTGTTCGCGTGGCACAGCTCATGGCAGGCAAAGACCCTGATGAATTGATCATTGAAAAAGGCGCCGGCGCCTTGATCCGCACATGTGATCAAGCCAAAGACATTGTGGATTTTTGGTTGGACAATATTTCCGTCACCGCCGGATCTTTTCAGGGATTACATGGACGCATTCGACAGGCTGATGAACTGTTGAGGCTTTTGCAAGGCGTTCAAAATGAAACATTGAGAGGCGAATGGCTGCGTAAAATTTCCCGCCGCTTGTCATTGGATGAAGCTTCCTTGACGCGTGAGTTTCACAAAAAAGGGACACGCAGTCCATCGTCTGCGCCTGCACGCTATCCAGCTGAGAAGACATTGTCTAAAAAGAGGGCGCAGTCACCGGCGGGTATCAAGGTGCGGAGCACTGAAGAGGAACTCATCCAGTTGTTGTGTGCTCATCCAGAGGTATGGCAGTCATTGACATTGCCGGTAGATCTTTTTTTTGACCTGCGCTGCCGTGCTATTTATGAAAAACTAAAGAAACAATGGCAGGAGCGGAAGGTTTTGAATATGGCTGCGTTGTCTTCTGAGTTAAACACGCAAGACAATAATTGGTTGACATCTTTATTGGTTGAAGAAAAGAAATTTGACAATCCAGCAGACACGCTGCAGAATGGGATAAGACGTTTGGAGTTGTTGGCTTCGAAGAGGGAATATACGTCATTGGGCAAAGAAGTCGTTGACATGCTGGAAGGGCGTCTTGTGAAGGATGATAAGAAAATCCAAAGATATCAGACGCTTATGCGCGAACTGAAGGGCGCTGTGAAGCCTGCAGTGCCCTTGTGATTCAGATGTTTGTGTTTTTATGTGGAATCTTAAAAATCATAATTTATTGAAGGATGGTCAAGAATGAATTATCAGGATATATTGCGCGGACTTATTGAGCATGGAAAGGAATCTGGTTATTTAACCTATGAGCAAATTTCACAAAAATTGCCTGAGACAAGTTTGTCAACTGAAGACTTGGATTCACTCTTTGGAACGCTTGAGGAAATGGGAATTGATGTGGTGGAACGAGGAGAGGAAGCCGGCGGACGCTTGAGATCAGTTGATGCTCCGGAAGACATTGGCGTGCCTGAGCTGGAGCTAGACACGCAGAATTCCATTCGCATGTACCTGTCTGAAATGGGAAAAGTACCTCTTTTGTCCAGAGAACAAGAGGTGTCTCTCGCCCGCAGCATCAAAGAAAATGAAAGAACGCTTAAGCTTATTGTTTTGGAATCTCCCATCACGCACAGGGAAATCAGGAATTGGGAAGCTTTGTTGGAGCAAGAGGAAATGACGCCTAAGGAGCTCATGCCGCGCGGACGTCGGACCGCTTCAGAGCTTTCAGGAATGCGACGCAGGGTCAAAACCGTTGTCAAGTCCATTAATAAAAGTGAAAAAAAGGTCCTGCAGATCGAGCAAAAATTAAAACACAAAATGCCTGAAATCAAGAGACAGACATTGTCGCGGGAATTGGAGGAAGAACGTAAAAATATTGTGAGCCGGATTGTGAGCTTGAATCTCAACCAGGACAAAATAAAACGACTGATCAACAAAATTAAAAACATCGGATCAAAAGTCCGGGAATATCAAGAAGAGGTGCAGCGGTATGAAAAACGAATCCGCTTGCCTTATGCAGAATTAAAGCGTCTTTATATTCGCACGCTGAACAAGCAAATGTCGTCGGCGGCTTTCAGAAGGGTGACCGGATATACGCTTTCCGGCATTGAATCAACCATGCAGAACATTGAGAATATTTCTCTCCGCCTGGTGCGCCTTGTGCGTGCTTTGCCGATTTCTGCCGAGCACCTTCTGGAATTGGACACGCGAATCAGGTCATTGGAAGAAGCCATTCTCAAGGACAAGCTCAAGCTCATTAAAGCCAATCTTCGTTTGGTGGTCTCAATTGCCAAAAAACATGTGGGATCCAATTTGGAGCTTTCTGATTTGATTCAAGAGGGCGGTTTGGGGCTTATCAAGGCAGTGGAGAAATTTGAATGGAAGAGAGGGTTTAAGTTTTCAACATATGCCACCTGGTGGATTCGGCAGTCCATCAATCGCGCTATCGCGGATCAGGCCCGTACCATTCGTATTCCAGTGCATATGAAAGAAATTATTTCGAAATTGACAAAAGTGTCTCGCAAATTTCGTCAGGAAATGGGACGCGATCCAAGCATTGAGGAATATTCGCGGGGTCTTCGTTTGTCAGCTGACAAGGTCCGTCAGATTCTCAAAATTATGCAGGAGCCTATTTCGTTGACAACACCTGTGGGGGAAGAGGAAGATTCTTGTTTGGAGGATTTTTTGGAAGACAAAATCGGGTCTTCTCCCTCCACAACAGCCACGGATGTGTTGAGACGAAAAGAAGTGGAAAAGGCGCTTGTGACCCTGAGTGACCGGGAAGCAGAGATCATTCGTCTTCGTTTTGGAATTGGAACCGGATACCCCCGGACACTGGAAGAGCTTGGCCGCATTTTTAATGTCACGCGTGAACGCGTGCGGCAAATTGAAGCCAAAGCCATTCGCAAACTGCGTCACCCCTCCCGCAGCCGGTTTTTGCGGGAATATGCAGAATAAATAATGTATAATAAAGAAACAGTTCATTGCAGATGATATTTTTTCAATACTCAATGCAAAAGAAAAGATGGGAATATTAAATTTAGCATATTAAATTTTAAATTGAAAAATAAGCAGCACGCGTATTTGTTTTTATATGGTCATTTTAATATTTGATATTTAATATCACTGGTGTCCGGCAAAGATTGGCATTGATCGTCGGTAGACTGATCAAAGGGACACACATAGTTGATAGCTGTGTTTGCTTCAGGGCATTCCCCCTTTGACAAAAGGGGGAAGCAGGGGGATTCTTCGACGGTAGCTTTGGTTCTAAAATCTCCCTTTCTCCCTCTTTTTTAAAAGAGGGAAGACCCCAAAAACTTTTTTACCGGACAGCTGTGATTTAATATGCTAAATTTGCAATTCCGGTTTATCCGGGTTATGATTTAGAGTTTAGGATTTTGGATTTTTTCTTAACAGGTGGGCCCTTAGCTCAATCGGTTAGAGCGCCCCGCTCATAACGGGTAGGTTGATGGTTCAAGTCCATCAGGGCCCAGAATTTGTTTTAGATTTTCGATTTGTGATTTTCAATTGAAAAACCAAACGACAGTCATGTCTGATGTGTGAAGTGTTTTTGTTTCTTTTAATCAAAAATCGCAAATCCAAAATCAAAAATTTATTGTCTTTCTTATGGGCGGTTGGCTCAGTGGTAGAGCGTTCGCTTCACACGCGAAAGGTCATAGGTTCGACCCCTATACCGCCCATTGGAAGGATAGAAGAAAAATAGGCTAAAAACAAATTGTCGAAGAGGCGGGCTTTGCATCCGCCTGTTTTTCAAGGGCAAAATGAACGAAAAAATCACACTGCTTCTTAAGCTTCAGGATATTGACAAGGCATTGGACAGTCTTGAACAGGACAAAGAGTCTATTTCTCCCAGGCGTGAGGGTCTTCGGGCGGATATACAAACCTTGATTGATCAGTTTGAAGAAACAAAAAAAGGATTGACTGACGCGCAAGTGGCCAAGAAAAATCTGGAGCTTGATATAGACGCCAGGGAACAGTCTGTGCAGAAAAACAATTCAGAATTGAACAATGTGAAGACCAATGAAGCGTATAAAGCTCTTTTGACGCAGATCGACGAAGCCAAAAAATCCAAGGCAAAATTAGAGGATGAGGTCTTGGAATTAATGGAAAAGGCTGAGCAGTTTCAGAAAGATTTAAAAGAAAGGGAAAAAATTCTTCAGCAGAACAAAGGAGAGTTGGAAAAAAAGATCGCGGGTCTTGATTCAGAAGAGGCTCTTTTGGAATCGAAATCTGTTGAAAAGAAAAAAGAACGGGAAGCCTATGTCCAATCCTTGCCTGACGGTATTTTTCAGCGTTACGAGGAAATTCGGCGTGGGCGTTCGGGGTTTGTTGCCGTTGTGCCTGTGAATGAAATGATTTGCGGCGGCTGCCGGACTTCCATTCCACCGGGTACAGTGAATGAAGCCATGAAAGGCAAGGACATTGTCTCTTGTGAAAGCTGTTCCCGACTCCTTTATGTGCCTCCATCAGAGTCTCAGCCTTCCGAATAAATTTACCTTTATTTCTCTGCACAACAGGATATCATTTTGATATGGAAAACAAACAAGCGTTTCATTGTTGGGAAGCATTTTGTGACGGGGCTTCTCGCGGCAATCCAGGGCCTGCGGCTTATGGTGTGTTGATCTGTGATTCTGCGGGGCAGATTGTCAAAGAGGTGAATGCTTTTTTAGGATTGAACACCAATCAGGTGGCAGAATATGAAGCCTTGATCCGTGCGCTTTCAGAACTGATAAATTGCGGCGCACAAGAGGCACGTGTATTGACTGATTCTGAATTTGTCACAAAGCAATTTTCCGGCGAATATAAAGTCAGGGACGAAAGAATGAAGATTTTATTGGGGCGCGTGCGTGAGCTGCAAAAAAAGTTTCACTTTCTGGAAGTGATTCATATCAGACGTTCCAGCCATCCGAACAATGTCCTGGCCGATCAGTTGGCCAACAAAGCTTTGGATGAAAGAAAAATGACCGAAATTTGAAATTAGAAATTGGAAATCTAATTGTTATGAATATAAAATTAAATTTCAGCAACTGTGAGATCGCTCTGTCGAAGAGAGGCAGGGAGGAAAGTCCGAGCTCCTAGGGCAATAGCGCTCTGTGGGATAGATGTCCAGCAGAGGATTCGTTGTGTTTGGCGGATACGGAAAGTGCCAC
Source organism: Elusimicrobiota bacterium (assembly GCA_028278255.1). GTDB lineage: Bacteria > Elusimicrobiota > Elusimicrobia > FEN-1173 > FEN-1173 > JANQER01. Next base: position 7,156 of record JANQER010000066.1, read on the forward strand.
AGAAAAAAAACCGCCTGAAAAGGTAAGGGTGAAAACGCGAGGTAAGAGCTCACGTTTTTCTGCTGTGAGGCAGAAAAAGGCAAACCCCGCTTGGAGCAAGGCCAAAGAGAAGCGTCCGCCATGCATTCATGGCGGACCGATTCTGCCCGAATCGCCGCTTCAGGTAGGCCGCTGAGATAAATGATCCATCTCCGTTTATGACGGAGAACAGAACTCGGTGTATAGGTTGCTGCAAACGCACACGGGGCCATTGAATGAACAGTTCAATGGCCCCTTTTTTTATGTACACATTTTTTTTAAAAAAAGACTTGACAATGTTCTGTGTATTCTGTAAATTTATGCCATGTGGGGAAAAGTGGGGGGAAGTGGTGAAGAGTGTAGAAATGTGGGGAGATAACAAAAATGTTTTTAGGCGGCGAATACCAGCATAGTTTAGACGGCAAGCGCCGCGTGTTTCTCCCGGCAAAGCTTCGTGAATCTGTTAAGCGGTTTGTGATGACACGGGGATTGGAAGGCTGCTTATCTCTTTACACGGAGGGCTCATGGAAAAAATTGCTTTTGAAACTGGAAAATTTACCGGTGGCCAACAAAACACAAGCAAGGGCCTTCAAGCGACTTTTGATTTCTGGAGCGACATTGGCGGACGTGGATGGACAGGGGCGCCTCTTGGTCCCAGAATCGTTAGGGCAATTCGCAGGCATCAAAAAGGATGTCATGGTCATAGGAATGGACACGCACATAGAAATATGGTCTTTAGAGAAGTGGAATGATTACCGGCAGTCAGCGGAAAAAGACGCTCTGAGTATTGCCGAACAAATAGATTTGTAACAAAGGCAAAGGGCAGAGAGCAAAGGGCAAAGAGTAGTAGGGCAAAGGGCAAATGAATTGTTGTAGGGGCGCTGCTGGATTGTGTCCGAAAGATGATGCAGATTTTAAGTTTTTCATTTTAGTATTTATATTTTGAAATTCCGTTTTATTGAATAAGGACTTGGTTCTTTGAAAGAGATGATTGAACATCAACCGGTGTTGCTGGAGGAATCCATGAGGTTCCTTCAGGTTCATCCCGGCGGGATTTATTTGGATGCCACAGTGGGGTTGGGGGGGCATTCTTATGAAATGCTCATCAGAAGTTCTCCGGATGGAAAGGTGGTGGGGATCGATCGAGACCCTCAGGCACTTGAGATGGCAGCAGAGCGGTTGCGTTCATTTGGAAATCGTTTCTCATCCGTACATGGGAACTATGCCGGTTATTGTGATGACACAAGCGGTGAAAAGGGCGGATTTAACGGTGTTTTGATTGATTTGGGTGTTTCCTCTTTTCAATTGATGGAGCCCTCAAGAGGTTTTAGTTTTCAGCGAGAGGGTCCGCTGGATATGCGCATGGATCCCACGCAGGGTCAAACAGCTTTTGATTATCTGAGGAAAGTGTCTCCGGAAGAACTGGAAGAACGTTTGAATGATGCCGGAGAAGTGCGATTTGCAAAAAAATTAGTCCCTTTTTTGTTAAAGGGGATAGATCATTGGCAAAACACAAAAGATTTGGCTAATGCCATATCCAAAGTGCTTCCACGGCGAGGGAAATCACATCCAGCGACGAGAGTGTTTTTGGCGCTTCGTATGGCTGTTAACCAAGAGCTTGAAGGGTTGAGAAAGTTTCTAGAACATGTACCGGATTTGTTGAAACCGGGAGGGAGGCTGGTTATTATCTCATTCCACTCAACAGAAGACAGACTTGCCAAGCGGTTTTTTAGCGATGTCTGGAAGACAATGTCCGTGATGAAGCGTGTGACAAAATCTCCGGTGATTCCCGGTTGGGAAGAACGGAAAAAAAATGCACGCAGCCGAAGCGCTAAAATGCGGGTGTATGAGAAGCAATAAGAATAAAATCGGGACTCGTATCTCGTGAAACGTAATTTAATTTAACCCCATTTGGGGGGGGTGTCACACTCGGCGGGACACCCTACCTATTTAAAATTTGTGTGAAGCGTGCTTTGTGGAGACGCAGCACACTGGCCTACGAAGCAGGTTTCGGGGCGTGGGTGTCCTACTCGGCGTGGACACCCACCCTTCTTTTAGTGCAAAAAAAATGAATTGGTATTGCAAATTTAGTGTTTAGCTGTAAAAATCTTTTTGAAGTTTTTAAATGCTAAATGCTAAATTTAATATGTTAAATTTGCAATTCCGGTTTATCCGGGTGATGTATAAAATCTGGGGTTGGGTGTCACACTCGGCGGGGCACCCTGCCTATTTGACAGCAAGGGCTGCATCGTTCGGGACGAGGGGGAGGACCATCATATCCTCCCTCTCCGTCCTGGACATTGATGAAAACACAAACCACAGAGATCACAGAGAACACAGAGAAATAATTGCCGATAAAGACAGTCTATGATCTTTTTGACTGTAAGATGCAGCAATTTGTGTGGTGAAATGAGTTGTTGTTATCATGAAAATGGTTTTATTCTGTTTTCTCTGTGTTTTCTGTGGTTTAACCCAAAAAATTCAGTTGCGCGACATTGACGACGATTTATATTTTACAAAAAAGTGCAGTTGAATTTTTTTCCGGAGGGCTCGGAATGTGGCCGCGCTGAGGCCATGTTCCGAGGGGTGAACCCTGAGCGAAGCTCCCTGAGCTCTGCGAAGGAAATTTTTCAACTGAAAAATTTGGGTTAATAGGTTTTTAGGGGAAATTGTGAAATTTCGGAAACCATTGTTTCTTTATTTTGCATTGGTAATAGGAAGTGTTGTGACTATTTTGTCTACATCTGCATGGTTTCAGATACAAGCAGTGCGCTTGGGTTATAAAATCCAAAAAATGCATTATGAAATTGAAGAATTGAAAAAAAAGGAACAGCGCATTGACGGTTCTCTTCAAAGATCTCTTTCATTGGCGCATTTGGACCGATTGGCCAAGACCCGATACCATCTCCAGGTTCCTCAAATCTCTCAAATTGTTTTAATTTCCGACGGTAAAGGGTGAATCCGTGCGGTTTAGACTCCGCTTGATTCAAGTCATTTTAAGCCTTTGTTTTTTCATCGTCCTCTTACGATTGGGCTATATTCAACTCTGGTGCCACGAAGAATTATCCGCGCGTGTCAATCATCAGTCAAACCGTTGGATTCGGCAAGCCCCGTGCCGTGGTCCTATTTTGGATCGCCATGGGGAGACACTGGCAGAATCTGTGCGTGTGGCGTCTTGTTTTGCTGATCCACGGCTTGTGCAGAACAGAGATAAAGCAGCCCGTCGTCTTTCCCGTCCATTAAAAATGCCGGCTCAATCCATAAAAGAAAAAATCCGCCAAGCCCCAGGCTCCTTTGTCTGGCTCAAACGCTATATCCCTCTTCATCAAGTAGAAATTTTGCATCAAATTGATATCAGTGGGATTGGTTTGAAGTGGGAATATCAGAGATCTTATCCGAATGGTTCCATGGCAGCCCCGATCCTTGGTTTTGTGGGAGATGATGGAAAAGGTTTGTCTGGCGTAGAGCATATTTTTGATGATTGGTTGCTGGACACACGTCCTCCGCGCCGGTCCCTCAAAGACGGTCGAGGGGCCAACCTTCCCCTTTCTTCTCTTCAGAAAGGAGGCAATGCCACTTGGCTGCGTTTGACTTTGGATAAGACAATTCAATATATTGTGGAGAGAGAGTTGGCTTGGGGGATGAATCGATCTCAATCCAAATCAGGCATGGTCATTGTGCAAGATCCTTGGACAGGAGAGATTCTGGCCATGGCCAGCCAAACTTCCCCGTCCTTCCTGAAAGGGCGCACTCAGGGGAAGAATCTTTCTATTTTGCCTGTGCAATGGGTCTTTGAGCCAGGCTCCACTTTCAAGTTGGTCACAGCAGCTGCGGCATTGGAAGAAAATGAGATTCAGGCACATGAGGTTCTGGATTGTGAAAATGGAAAGTGGATTTATAAGGGCAGCCGCATTAAGGATCATACCCCTCAAAAAATATTGACTTTTGAACAAGTAATGGAAGTATCTTCGAATATCGGGATGGCCAAAGCCGGCATTCGTGTGGGAAAGCAAAAGTTGTATGAGTATATTCGGGCATTTGGTTTTGGGACGCGCACAGGCTGCGGGATTCCGGGGGAGAGCGTGGGTTTGCTGCGGCCTCCTGAAAAATGGAGCGGGATCTCTCTCCCTGTGATTTCTTTCGGACAGGAGGTGGGGGTGACGGCTTTGCAATTGTCATGCGCTTTCAGCGTTGTGGCCAATGGAGGCGTTTTGTTTGAGCCCACTCTTTTTCAGGAAGTGCAGAATCAGTGGAAGAAAAAACGTGTGTGGAAAAAATCATCTCAAGTACGGCGTGTGATTTCAGAAGAGACCTCTCTTGTTGTAAAAAGAATGCTTGAGCGCGTGGTTTTAAAAGGAACAGGATATGATGCCAAAATGGACGGCTGGACCGTGGCGGGGAAAACCGGGACAGCTCAAAAAATTGATCCACAAATTAAGACCTATTCTCCTGACAAACATGTGGCGTCATTTTGTGGTTTTGTGCCTGCTTCCAGGCCGCGATTGACCATTGTTGTTGTTTTTGATGAGCCAGAAGGTCTTTATTGGGGCGGACATAATGCAGGTCCTGTTTTCCGCCGTATTGCCCGGCATGTGTTGACCTACTTGGGCGTGCCGTCGGATCGGAACACACAAAGGGCAAAAGTCTCTAAAAAGGCCGTAGGGGCGGGCCTTGTGTCCGCCCTCTGAGCATTTGACGGAAAAAATTCGGATTAAAAGACACGGTTTTATGCGATTGAGAAAACTATTGGAAGATATTCCGCATCAATGGATTGGGCCTGATATTGATCCTGACATAAACGGGATTAGCTCTGACTCACGTGAGGTGAGTGCCGGGCATGTGTTTGTGGCTCTCAAAGGACAGAAACACAATGGGCATGACCACGCAGAGTCTGTTGTCAAAAAGGGCGTGACAGCAGTGGTGTCTGAGAAGGCGATGGATCTTTCTGTGCCTGTGATTGTGGTTCATTCCACCCTGGCGTGCTTGTCCTCTTTGTCTGCCAGGTTTTATGGAAACCCTTCAGAGAACATGACAATAGTGGGCATTACCGGGACAAACGGTAAGACAACCATTACATATTTATTGGAAAGTATTTTCAGGCAAGCTGGTTTATTCTCAGGCGTGATTGGCACTGTGGATTACCGGTGGCTTGACAAAAAAGAGAAGGCCATCAATACCACGCCTTTGGCAGGCGATGTGCAAAGATTGCTGGCACGTATGAGGACGGAACACGTCACGCATGTGGCCATGGAGGTGTCCAGCCATGCATTAAATCTGCATAGGGTTGATGATGTGTGTTTTCAGACTGCTGTGTTCACGAATCTGACAAGAGATCATTTGGATTATCATCAGGATATGGAAAGCTATTTCAAGGCCAAAGCAAAACTTTTTAAGCTGTTGCAGGAATCTCCACAAAAGAAGAAAAAGTGTGCGGTGGTGAATCTGGATGATGAGTGGTCTGAAAAATTGAAAGATATGATCAATTATCAGGCACTCACGTATGGGCTCAGTTCACCGGCAGATGTCATGGCTTCAGATATGTCATTGGGCGCGGAGGGGTCTTGTTTTGTTATTCATACACCTCAAGGGAATCGGACTTGTCAATTGCATCTGGTGGGAAAGCACAATGTGTATAATGCCTTGGCTGCCACAGGGGTGGCTGTGTCTTTGGGGATCCCAATGGATATTGTGATTGATGGGCTCCAGTCTTTGCGCGGTGTGCCGGGACGGTTGGAAAGCATGGCTCTGGGCCAGAGCAAAACACCTTTTTCTGTTTTTGTGGATTATGCACATACTGACGATGCATTAAAAAATGTGTTGCAGGCTCTTCGACCTTTGACCAAGAATCGTTTGATAACGGTTTTTGGTTGTGGGGGAGATCGTGACAGAACCAAAAGGCCTTTAATGGGTGAGGTGGCAATGACATTTTCACATTATGTGATTGTCACATCTGATAATCCCAGGACAGAAGACCCACAAAAAATAGCCCTGGATGTGGAAGTGGGCATACGACGCTTTGGGGGCAGGCACTATGACATTGTGCTTGACCGGGAAGAAGCCATTGTCAAAGCATTGTCAATGGCACAATCCGGGGATGTGGTGCTTATCGCCGGGAAAGGGCATGAAACTTACCAGATTTTTAAAGACAAAACCATTGATTTCGATGACAGAGAAGTGGTGAGAAAAGAACTGGCGAAATTGGAAATGGGAATTTAGAAATTATATTATGTAATCAAAAATTAAAAACATGAAACTCAACTTAACTTTGGAAAAATGCGCCCATACATCAGGCGGGCATACTGCGAAAGGGGACAAAAACGCTGTTATCAACAGAATTGTGATTGATTCACGTTCGTTGAAAGCAGGGGACTATTTTCTTGCCCTAAAGGGCGCAAGAAATGATGGTCATGATTTTGTGCCTGATGTGGTGTCACGGGGTGCTGGCGGCGTGATAGTGTCAAAAGCTGTGCCGGCTCTGTCCCCTCAGGTCAATTGTGTAATGGTGCCTGATACCCTTCAGGCTTTGCAGAAGATTGGTCAGCGGCACAGGGAGGAGTTTTCCTTGCGTATGATGGCTGTGACCGGCAGCAATGGGAAAACCACCACAAAAGAAATGATTGCACACATCTTATTGAAGAGGGCAGAATCTGTTTTGTGCACGCGGGGAAATTATAACAGCCAAACAGGTTTGCCTTTAATGTTGTTGGAACTCGGGCCTGCTCATACGCATGCCGTGTTGGAAATGGGCGCATCGAAAAAGGGACATATCGCCAGCTTATGCGCGTTGGCTCAGCCGGTAGTGGGTGTGGTCACCAATATTGGCCATGCGCATTTACAGTCTTTTGGTACCATTCAAGATGTGTTGCAGGCCAAGTGGGAATTGGTGGAGTTTGTGGCACAGAATAAGGGCATTGTGGCGCTCAATGCAGATGACCCGTTATTGAATGAGAAAAGAGAACGCTTAAATTGTCCTGTGGTGACTTTTGGGATGTCGAAAAAAGCGGATATCCGTGCGGAAAATATTAGTCAGTCTCCCCGGGTCATTTTTGATTTGATGATTGGGGCATCACGTCAGAAGATACGTTTGCCTGTGCCAGGGCTTTTTAATGTGTCCAATGCTTTGGCCGCAGTGGCTGTGGCGATTTGGGAAAGAGTCCCCATGAATGAGATTGTGGCTGGTTTGGAGGATTTTTCACCACCTTCTCAGCGAATGCAAATTCAATACGGTTTGGACGGCTTTGTGTTTTTATCAGACGCTTACAATGCCAATCCTGATTCTATGAAGCAGTCTCTCGACAGCTTTGTTCAGGCTTTTCCATTAAAGCATAAACTGGTTGTTTTGGGCGGCATGAAAGAATTGGGGGACAGCGCTGAAAAAGAACACGTGCATTTAGGCGCATTTTTGTCCACACTGCCATTGGATAAGATTTTTTTCCTGGGGCAGGAAGGCGAATGGGTCCGGCAGGGCTATTTGGAGAGCAAGGGTCAGTCTTCTTTCAGCATTTTTCAGGAACAGGATGTTCTTCGCCAGGCCGTTAAAAAGGATTTGTCATCGAATACGGCCGTATTGTTTAAGGCCTCACGCAGCGTGAAATTAGAAGAAATTTACGAGCCATTATTAAGGTAATGTCAAAAATCTAATGAAAAAAAATGAAACCACGGATAAACACGGATGAACACTGAAAAACAAAAAAATAAGCCCGATAAAAAATCATAAAAATATTGTTTTTAATTTTTTATCCCCGTGTTTATCCGTGTTCATCCGTGGTTATCTCCGGGAAGGAGCCGCAAATGCTATATCTTTTGAGCCAATTTCGTGACATCTTTTCACCGCTGAATTTATTTCAATATATTTCATTTCGAGCAGGAGGGGCTTTTTTAACGGCTTTGATTTTGTTCCTTGTATGCGGCAAACCCTTCATTGGCATGCTCAAACATTTTCGGATCCGCCAGGATATACGCGAATACGGTCCTTCGAGCCATTTGTCAAAGGCCGGTACGCCCACTATGGGCGGTTTATTGATTTTGCTGACAATGGTCGGGTCCACTCTTTTGTGGGCACGGTTGGACAATCGTTTTGTTTGGATGACTTTGTTGAGCGCTGTGCTGCTGGGGCTGCTTGGTCTTTTCGATGATTATCAAAAATGGTTGAAGAGACATCCGGCCAAAGGTCTTTCTGATCGCGTCAAATTGGCTGTGCAGCTTGTTTATGCGCTTTTTTTAGGCTCTTATTTATATTTTTACCCGTCAAATTCGTCTTATGCGCATATGGTGAATATCCCTTATTTGAAAGATGTGTACATTCATTTGGGCAGTTTTTATATATTCTTTGCCTTTCTTGTGATGGTGGGGGCTTCTAATGGGGTGAATCTGACAGACGGCTTGGATGGGCTGGCAGCTGGGACCATTATCATATGCGCTATTTCATTTGCTATCTTGGCTTATTTGGCCGGGCATATGACATTTTCCAGTTATTTGCGTCTTATTCCCGTGTCAGGGGCCGGAGAGCTTTCCATTTATTTGGCAGCCATGGCTGGCGCATGTATGGGATTTCTTTGGTATAACGCACATCCAGCGGAAATTTTTATGGGGGACACCGGATCTTTATTTTTGGGCGGGTCATTGGGCGTCGTGGCTCTGTGTATCAAACAAGAATTGATTTTGATTGTGGTGGGCGGAATATTTGTGGCTGAAGCTTTTTCTGTTCTTTTGCAGATTGGGTCAGTCCGCTTTCGGAATGGAAAGCGTCTGTTTCGAATGGCGCCGCTTCATCATCATTTTGAGATGGGCGGTATTCCTGAAGTCAAGGTGACTGTGCGGTTTTGGATTGTGGCCGTCATTCTGTCTCTTGTGGCCATGACATCGTTAAAGATTAGATAAATGAGGGGTCGCGGAGTTTTTGTAATTGCCCGATTTATCGGGCTCTTCAGAACTAAAACCCATCTAAGATGCGCCCCATGAATGGGCAATTACAAAATAACCGGAAAAGAACC
>JANQER010000075.1 GCA_028278255.1 Elusimicrobiota bacterium
GGTTAAACTGGTTTGATTGTTATCAAAAGAAGAAGTGGAATTGGGCAGAAAGGGAGCGACCTCTGTGGCCAAAGCATCAATATCATCAACAGCCTTTTCAATTTCCGCCACTGTCATGCCGGAATTTTCAGCCTGCGCAATAATTTCATTGGCAGCCTGTTCAGCCGTAATACCGCCCGGCAACTCAATCCCCACTTGTGTGTTCAGATCAATGATCACGCTTTCCAACTGGTCTTCAGTGGCATCTAAAGCAGGATCATTGGTGTTTCCCCCGATGCCTCCTCCGTTAAAATCTTCAGCTGCATCAACCCCTCCTGTACCAAAATCCCCGCCTACCAATGACAAATTCTGCGTGTCCACAAATGGATCAGCGCCTACTTCTGTGAAGTTATTCACAGACAAGGCCCAGGTGCCAAGCCTTAAATCCACACCGCCTTGTATTTCAACCACTACACCAAGACCTGACTTATTTAAATCCTGAATTTCTTTGGCCGCTTGCAAAAAATCTTCGTATTCGGAAATGGTTAAACCACTTGAATCATCCTTGGCTTGAATGGCATCTATTTTAGACGCCAAATCCGCCAAATCATCAGCTTCTCTTAAAAGGTTCTTGGTCAATTCCACACCAGCGCCGGCCGGCACATCCACGCCAAAGTTCTTTTTCACTGCCAAAGCCGCCGGGTTCCAATACTGGGCCAATCCGCCTTCAGCCACAGCCACATGCGCCCCGCCCATGGACAAAGGACGCGTGCCTAAAATTTTAAATGATTGCGCTTGCAAAAAAGTCGATTGCATAAAAAACACCGCTAATGTTAAAGAAAATAATTTCTTCATAAAAAGCCTCCTTAATGAATAAAGAAGAAAGACAATTTAGCTAATTATACTAATTTCTTGCTTGTCTAGTAAGTGTAGCAGTGCCTGAATGAGGTGTCAATGTAAATTTAAAAAAATAAGACCGAAGACCACAGACCATAGACCTAAAAACAATTTAAATAACGACAAGTTTAATTCTGTCTTTGGTCTTTGGTCTTCGGTCTTTGGTCTGCGATTTTACTCAATATCTATAATGTTCCGGTTTATAGGGGCCTTCAACGGGTACACCTATATAATCAGCCTGTTCCTTGGTCAACTTGGTGAGCTTTACCCCTAATTTGCTGAGATGCAGGCGCGCCACTTCCTCGTCCAGCTTTTTGGACAAACAATATACCCCTGTTTGATAATTATTTTTCCATAAATCCATTTGCGCCAATACCTGGTTGGTAAACGAACAAGACATCACAAAGGAAGGATGCCCTGTGGCGCATCCCAGATTCACCAATCGGCCTTCTGCCAGCAGATAGATACAATGCCCGTCAGGGAAAGTGTACTTGTCCACCTGAGGTTTGATCTCAAGAGGCTTAATTCCGGGAAAGGTCTTAAGCTTGTCCACTTCAATCTCTGAATCAAAATGTCCGATATTGCACACAATGGCCTGATCCTTCATCTTCTTCATATGTTCGAGTGTAATCACTTTGTCATTTCCCGTGGTGGTCACATAAATATCGGCCTCAGACAGAGCTTCTTCAACAGTGGTGACCTTGTAACCAGCCATCACAGCCTGCAAAGCACAAATCGGGTCAATTTCCGTCACCAACACCCGGGCGCCGAATCCGCGCATGGATTGTGCACAGCCCTTGCCCACATCTCCGTACCCCACCACACATACCACCTTACCTGAAATCATCACGTCAGTGGCTCTTTTAATCCCATCAGCCAAAGACTCACGGCATCCGTACAGATTGTCAAATTTTGATTTTGTCACAGAATCATTCACATTGATCGCCGGCACCAAAAGCTCTCCCTTTTCCATCATTTGATAAAGCCTGTGAACGCCTGTGGTGGTTTCTTCAGAAACGCCTTTCCATTCTTTGACAAAATCATGCCACTTATGAGAATCATCTTTTAAAATTTTCTTGAGAAGAGCGTAAACAACTTTCTCATCAGCATTTTCTGGTTTTTTATCCAACACTGAAGCATTGTCTTCCGCTTTGTACCCCAAATGAATCAGCAAAGTGGCATCCCCACCGTCATCCACAATCAATTGAGGTCCTTTGCCATCAGGAAAAGACAAAGCTTTAAGCGTACAGTCCCAATAATCCTCAATGGATTCTCCTTTCCAGGCGAAAACAGATACCCCGGTTTTGGCAATCGCAGCTGCTGCATGGTCCTGCGTTGAAAAAATATTGCAGGAACACCACCGCACTTCCGCGCCCAAAGCCGTTAAAGTCTCAATCAAAACCGCTGTCTGGATGGTCATATGCAATGACCCGGTGATCCTTACGCCTTTGAGCGGCTTGTCTTTGCTGTATTTTTCCCTGACAGCCATCAAGCCGGGCATTTCATGCTCAGCTATATCAATCTCTTTACGCCCAAAATCCGCTAAAGACATATCAGCGACTTTGAAATCATTTTGCTTTTTGTTCAATGTTGCAGTAGACATGGTTTCATCTCCTCGTAAAAATAGTGAGGGTTGAATACGGATGAATAAGGTTGAATAAGGATGAATAGGGGTGTACAAACAGAAAACAAACTCTTTTAAAAGGCTGTTCTAAAACTTTCAACTCTTTATTTTTTCCCTTATTCACCCCTATTCAACCCTATTCACCCCTTTTCATCCCTTTCTTAAATTATATTCCCGCCATTTTTTTCAATTCTTTGGCTTTATTGGTTTTCTCCCAATAAAAGTCTTTGTCATTACGGCCGAAATGGCCGTATGACGCTGTCTTCTGATAAAAAGGACGGCGCAGACTTAAATAATCAATGATGCCTCTGGGTGAAAGCGGAAACACTTTCCGCACCAGGCTGACCAGCTCAGATTCAGGGATACGCGCAGTGTTATGCGTGTCCACCATCACACTCACAGGCTCAGCCACGCCAATGGCATAAGCCAGCTGCACAGTGGCTTCAGTTGCCAATCCAGATGCCACAATATTTTTCGCCACATGCCGCGCCATATAACAGGCAGACCGGTCCACTTTGGTTGGATCTTTACCGGAAAAAGCACCGCCGCCATGAGGCGCCCACCCTCCATAAGTGTCCACAATAATTTTACGGCCTGTCACCCCGGCATCAGACTGCGGCCCGCCCACCACAAACTTCCCAGTGGGATTCACGTAATAAATCGTATTTTTATCCAGCAAGTGTTTTGGCAAAACAGGAAGGACCACTTTATTGATAATCTCTTCTCTGGCCTTATTTGTAATCTTTTTCCCGGTCTTATCCAAAATTTCTTCTGTGTGCTGGCTGCTAATCACCACTGTGTTGATACGCTTGGGTTTACCAGCTTCATAATCCATGGTCACTTGTGATTTGCCGTCAGGCCCCAAATATTTCAATATGTTTTTCTTACGCACGAAAGCCAAGCGTTCTGTTAAACGATGGGCATACATGATAGGACTGGGCATCAAGGATTCTGTTTCATCGCACGCATACCCCACCATCAGTCCCTGGTCACCGGCCCCGCCAGTGTCCACGCCTTGAGAAATATCAGGAGATTGCCGGCCAATGGCATTCATAATACCGCATGTGTGGTAATTGAATCCATATTTTTCTTCCGAGTATCCAATATTTTTCAGCACCTGGCGCGCCAAATCAGCCACTTCCAAATGCGTATGAGTGGTAATCTCCCCACCCACAATCATCATTCCGACGGTCACAAAAGTCTCACACGCCACCCGGCCTTTCGGGTCTTTTTTCAAAACAGCGTCAAGAACCGCATCAGACACCTGGTCACATACTTTATCCGGATGACCTTCCGTTACAGACTCAGAAGTAAACATAAACTTATCACTACGCATGGTTGTCAATCCTCCTCAATAGTCATTAGAAAATTCGCAAGTGGAAATTGTAGCAGTTTTACAAGAATTAGCAAGAAAAATATATGTGCTTTTGATTCATTACAATCTTTCATTTCGTCCCCGAAGGGGGCCCATTTCTATTTGCTATTTTTTATATACTCAAATGTTTCACGTAACCCGTCAACAAATCCATAACGCGGCTGCCATTTCAATTGTTTCTTAGCCTTGCCTATATTCAAGCAGCTGCGAAAAAGCTCGCCTGCCCGCAATGATTGATATATAGGGTCCAGTTTATATCCTGATATTTTTTTTAATGCATCAAACAATTGATTGACGGAAACACCCCGGCCCATCCCAATATTATAAACATTGCATTTCTTCTCACGCAGAGCCAATACATTGGCCTTTGCCACATCTTTGACATACACATAATCCCTTTGCTGGCAACCATCACCAAAAATAATCAAACCCTTCTTGGCCATTATTTTTTGAGAGAATATAGAGACCACCCCGGCCTCGCCATGCGGATCCTGCCTGGGGCCGAACACGTTCCCGTACCGAAGAACGGTAAATATCAACCCATGAAGAGATTCATAGGCTCTTAAATAATATTCACTGGCCAACTTGGAAACGCCATAAGGAGAAAGCGGGAAAGGCCGGTCACTTTCTCGCGCCGGCTGTGAACATTCCCCATAATAGGTCCCGCCGGAAGCAGAAAAAATAATTTTTCTGACCTTATAAATACGTGACAATTCCAATATATTAAGAAGCCCCAAAATATTGATACGGGCATCCGCCCCTGGGTCAATGACTGAACAGCGCACATCAATCTGCGCTGCATGATGATTGACCACATCAAACCGCCCCTGCTTAAAAACACGGGACAATCCCGGCGACTGGATATCAGCCTTCACAAATCTGGCTTTGGGATTGAGGTTTTTTTTCTTTCCCGTGGACAAATCATCCACCACAGTCACATGATGTCCCATGCGGATATACTCATCCGCCACATGAGACCCGATAAACCCTGCACCGCCAGTAACGAGAATGTTCATACAGCTCCTATAACATTTTTGATTTTTGATTTGCGATTTTTGATTGAAAAATAAATTCAACTACGACGATTTGATTTGTTCAATCGTAAATCGAAAAACAATCAATACGCTCCTTGCGCTCCCAATACTGTGGGAATTGTGCGCAAGATGATTTTCAAATCAAGTCCGGGAGACCAATGCTCCACATAATACACATCTAAATCAATCATCTGCTCATAAGACAAATGCGCGCGCCCGCTGACCTGCCAAAGGCCGGTGATCCCAGGCAAAACATTCAGCCGCTTACGCGCCCAATTGTCATAAGCCGCTGCTTCCCAAAGCACCTGAGGCCGCGGGCCGACCAGACTCATTTCAGCTCTAAGTATATTCAAAATTTGGGGCACCTCGTCCAAGCTGAACTTTCGCAGCCATTTGCCCACACGCGTAATACGCGGGTCATTTTTCATTTTAAACACAGGACCGCCTCTGTCATTTTTTGCTTTTAATTCCTCCAAAAGCTGATCAGCATTCTCCACCATGGTCCTGAATTTATAACAATAAAAAGGCTTACAACGATGTCCCGCTCTCAATTGTTTTAATAAAATGGGCCCCTCGGAATCAATTCGAATCCAAACAGCAATAAAAATCAACGGAAAAATTAAAATCGACAAGATGCCAATGGAAATCAAAACATCAGTTAAATGTTTAAAGAAATAAGTCCAGCCGTGCAAAGTCATGGGTTTTATTTGGTAAGTGGGCATGCCAAGAGAATCATCAATCACCACTTCGCCCATACGAAGTTCCAGAACATCAGGCACAATACGAAACGGCAATTCAAACTCGTCACACACTTCTGACATCTCAATCAATGTGGTGTGATCCAAGTCAGGCACACCCACAAAAACCTCACGGACTTTATTTCTTTTTAAAAACACCTGCAATTCAGACGAAGAACATATTCCTTTGGAAATAACAGAGAGTTCAGGATGGTGTTTCAGCACTTTCTGTATTGACTGAGACATACGGCCTTCTCCAATGACCAAAACCGTATGAGGCTCCCACCACTTATTGGCGATGTGATTGTACAGCAGTTTCATCAACAAACGAAAAGACAACACTGACACAAAGGCATAGACACAACTCAATCCCAGCACCATGCGGGAGTAATCCACGCCGCGGTAAAGGAAGGTTCCCGCCAACACAATCACCCAACCCGCCACCACACCGCGGAACACGCGAAGCAGCTCATCCAACAACAAAAGACTGATGCGTCTATAAAAACCAAAAAGAACAAAAGCAAACATCCAAACAATAAGAGCTGTCACATAAACAGGAACATACAAGTCAAAACCGGGGACGCCTTTTGTCACAGGGAAAAAGCCGGTTATTATGTCCCAATGAAATCGGCTCAAATAAGCCAGACAGAGTGACGAAACGACCAGAACACCATCGCCGACAAAAAGAACAACCCTATAAAAAAGTCTTCTGGCTTTTAAACTTGCAAAATTAAATTTAAACATTTGATTATTTTAATAAATAATAATCTTCTAGTCTATGCACCATAGCTTCACATGAATACTGTGACTTAACCGCTTCCCTGGCTGCCTGCCCCATCTTCAGACAGGCATCCGGATCATCCGCCAATCTCTCAATGCATTCAACCATTTCCTGCTTATTTTCTGCCACCAAACCTGTTTGGCCATGCCGCACAATATTCCCCAGTCCTGCCCGGTTCAGCACCACTGCTGGTTTTCCCAATCCCATGGCCTCCAGCAAGACAAACGGAAGTCCCTCCCATTGTGAAGTCATGACAAAGACGTCGAGCTCTTGCATTTTCCTCATGGCCTCACTTGGGTGCAACCAGCCAGTGACAGGAATTTTTGATTCTTCAATTTCCAATTTCCAATTTCTAATTTCATTTTCATTTTCATATCCGCCGATCCAAATAAATTCAATATTGGGTTTCTGCCTGTGCATTTCTTGCGCCATCTCAAAAAACAATTCTGGATCTTTGGCCGGGGTGATCCGGCCAGACGCTCCCACCAATATCTTTCTCTGCCTTGAAGTTTCTGGTTTTTGGTCTTTGGTCCCATCCGACAAACTGGGACGATATCTAGCGACATCGTAGACGGCATGATCTTTTGGTCTTTGGTCTAAAGAAATACCATTTGGATTCACAAATATTTTACTTTTCGATATAATTTTGGAAGCCTCATTGGCTTCCGACTGTGAAACTGCGACAACGCCATCAGTTAAAAAACCGCAAAACTTTTCCAACAAAAGGAAAAACAATCGCTTCCATTTCCCTATATCCTGTCGAATAAAAGAAAAACCATGCGCCGTATACAAAACACGTTTTACGCCAGCCAGTCTGGCAGCACAGCGCGCCAAAAAGCCGGCCTTAGAACTGTGCGCATGAACGATATCCGGTTTTGTCTTCCTAAAAAACCAAAACAAAGAATAAAATGACTTTAAGTCTTCACAAAAACAAATATCATGTCCCATGGGAACACGTTCATGCTTCACATAACCTGGGAGGCTGAAAAAAAAAGGGGCCTGCTTGTCTTGCGGATAAACCAATGTCACCTCAAATTTATCAGAAGATATCCCGCTGGCCAAAAGTCCCACATGCTTTGGCGCCCCGCCTTCCAGCGGCTCAATGACTTCATGAATAATCACTTTTTGATTCATTGCCTTCATTGCCAATAACCTGCCGTCACTAAAATGCTCACTTTCAACATGTGTGTTCAACTGTTAAAAAAATGATCTTTTTCATTTCATATTTTCCTTCACACGCGCATACACAACCATCCGGCCCAAAGAACGTGCCAATGACAGCATCAGCCCCGGAAACATCAGCAGGGCTTTGAGCGGCACTGAAGCTCTTTGGTCAGGATCCAAACATTTAAACAAAAAATGATGGGTTTTGTCTGACGATCGAAATAGAAAATGCCTCACGGAAAGAAGCCAGTTATTCACATTGGCCGGTATGAAAAAACGCTCTATTTCAAACCCTTCCTCTTTTAATATCCTTGACAAAGTTTTTCGATCAAAATGCCACAGATGCCTGGGCACCTCCCAAGCCCACCAAAAAGACCGAAAAATCAAAGTTTCAAAAGAACCTGCATTCGGCATTCCCATTAACAAAAGACCATTGGGTTTTAGGATGCGCTTCACTTCTCGCAAAAACACCCGGGGGTCAGGCACATGTTCAAGCACATGCCAGGCAGTCACCACATCGAACTTCTCTTTGGGGACATAATGTTCATTCAATATGCCTGTATAGACATCAAACCCATGTTTATCACGGGCCCATTCAGCCGCACGCGAATTTATTTCCAAACCATATAGATGTTTCCATCCCAATGTACGCAAAAACACCAAATAATCTCCAGTGGCGCATCCCACATCCAATAGCCGACCTTCTTTAACAAAACCAGGAGGGAACCATCCCAGCATTTGCCTGAAAAGCCATGCCATTGGTTTTATCCATTTCACATGCTCTGACAATGGATAACCGAATTCATGGACATAAACAGTGTTCTTAATTCTTTCAGAAAAACATGTCTTTTTCTCTTGCGCCTTATCTGGAATTAAAAAATGAAACGCAGAATAGTCATCCGGATAATAAACACTCAATTCATTGATTGACGGCCGAGGGGAGGTCATCCGAAACCCGCAAACAGAGCAATGTAAAACATCAAAAGCATCCTTGCGCAAAAGACATTCAGGCACTTTCCATAAATGTTTCAGCTTTTTGCATCCACAAATATAACACTCTTCCACCTTCATCATAATGAATCCTCATCTAAAGAAGAAAGCCGTTGAGGCATTTTCAACAACACGTATCCCAATCCTGCGGCATAGCCCGCTGCCACAGACAAAGCAGCGCCTGCCTCTTGGAACAAAGGGATAACAAAGGCACCCACAGCGCCCAAAACCATCAGCATCAGCAAATTCATATAAAACACTTTTTTTGATTTGTGTTCCGCATAAAAAAGAAAATGCAAGGGACAAGAAAACCCATACATCACCCAGCCGCACAACAACCAGAAAAACGCACCTGAAGCCTGTTGATACGCCTGGCCAAAAACAAAAGAAACAATAGGCCGGGCAAAAAACATCACCACCACAGCAACAACGGCTGTCAAAAACCCGTAAAGGAAAGATTTTCTTTTATAAGACGCCAAACTCTCAGCAGAACGCAAAGCCTGTCCTGCTTTGGGTAAAAATATTGGGTGAATGGGATCCACTGCAAAAGCCATGAGATTGCTCAAGCGCACGGCCACGGCAAATTTTCCCATGGCCTCAGCGCTGCAAAACAAAGACAACAAAAGCATGTCCCCCCTTTGAAACAGCACAAAACAAAAGCTGGCCAAAAGAAGCCACCCGCCGAATTTCAAAAGACGCTGTGTGTATTCTTTGACATGAGGCGTCCACAAAGGCTTTGGCATTCTTCCATAAAGAAACACAACAGCGCCGCATGACAAAACAATATAGTTAATCAGCAGTGCTGTTATCAGCGCAAAAGGAGAAGGCGGATAAATGCCGGTCAACACAACAGCCATGGCTGAAAAAGCTGTCAATGAAGGCAGCGCGTAACAAAAAGCCAAATGCCTGTATTGCTGCTGCGCTTGAAAAAAAGCAATCACACTGTTGTAAACGCCCCAAAAACCGCCAGCGGCAATGGCAACGCCGATCAATCTATTCTGACTGCCAACAGCCAGCATGACCAAACAAGCCAACACCAACCAACTCATTTTCAACCAAAACTGCACATTCAAAAGAATTGGCTTCTCTATATCGGACTCTGCTGTATGGAACCTGACAAAAGAGGAATCCAACACCTGCGGGATTTGGGCTGTTAAAATCATGACCACATAAGCCAAAGAAAAAACCCCAAATGCCGCCACCCCCAAAACCCGGGCCGCCCAAATGGCCGCCAAAAAAGACAACACCCGGGCCATGCCTTGCCCCATGCCAGTGAGTAAATAATTTTGAATTGACTTCAATTTAACATCCCTTGATGGTTTCACGCTGAATTAAAGACAGGAAAGCTTCTTGCGGCTGTGAAAGATTTTGAGGGTCCAAAACCACCACATCTATTTTTTCATCACAAATCATTTGAAATTTAGAAGCCACGCTTAATGACATTTTCGCGCGATCCCCTTCAGACACCTGCGGCGCCATGATCAGGACATCCACATCCCCGCCTTTTCTTTCATTATCACAGCGGGACCCGAAAAGAAAAACCTCATAGGAAATATCTTTGACCGCATAATCCAGAGCTTTTCTCTCGATGGGACTCAATCTCATCTCAGGAACATTCCTTAAATATTTTGGCAAAAAACTCCAATTCTTCTCTATAAGTCCCTGTGATCAGATCATAAAAAACCTTTAATCTTTCCGAAAGATAATCATGCGCAATACGGTTCCTTAAGTTACGCATATCCAGCCAAATCTCCACACCACGAATCAGACCCTGTTTCTCAGCAAAACAAAGCCTGTCTCTCAACACCTCTGAAAACACGCCCATTTTCACAGTTTCCAAAGACTTTAAAAAAGGGCCTTGAATCAAATCCACCAATCTCTCAAAACGGCTGGCCAAAGCGTCATAAGGTTCCAACTCATCAAAACTGTAATGACAAGCCGGATCAAACGGTTTTGCTTTATTAACAGAATGAAAAAACAGGCGCAAAGCTTTAGAAACTTTGTCCTGATTTTCTTTCAACAATATTTTCACAGCTTCCTGGCTGGTCATACTTTCCTCTCACTATACAAGAATATCTTTCAAAACAATTATCCCATGTTTCCAGTGCAGGAGCAAGAGGCTTTCCTGACAGTTCTTCTTTTGCCTCGCACTTCGAAGCGCTGGCCAGTCCTTGCAAAACGCCAGAGGCCATTCCCACAAACATGGCACGTGCTTAACAGCAACAGGCTGCAAGGACGCACAGCAGAGTGTCTCGAGGAAGACTGGCCTTCGCGCTTGAATTAATTCTCTCTTTGCTCTTTGCACTTTGCCCTTCGCAGAACATATTCTTTTATCTTATTCTTAAACACTTCTTTATCAAATTGCATGGCATGCTGGCGAATACCTATTGGATCAAATTGTAATTTCTCAAACCGGTGCACAGCCTCGATAAGACTTTCACAGTTAGGCTCATCAAAAAAAACACCTGTTGCTCCTTCTTTGACTGTCTCTAAAGCGCCGCCGCTTTTGTATGCGATCACAGGCCGGCCGCATGCCATGGCCTCCACAGGCGCAATGCCAAAATCCTCTTCACCGGGAAAAACAAAACCCCGGCATTGACTCAGATATTTTCCGAGGTCAGTCTGAGAAAGCCTGCCTAAAAAAACGATATTTTTCTTTGACTGCTTTCTCAATATTTTTTCTTCAGGCCCTACCCCCACAACCACAAGAGGCCGTGAGAGCTGATTAAAAGCCTGAACAACAATATCTATTTTTTTGTAGGCATTTAAACGAGATACCACCAAAAAATAATCCCCAACACTCTCTGAAATTGAAAAGCCGGACACATCAACCGGCGGATAAATAACATCAGAATCTCTCTGAAAACATGTTTTTATACGCTCTTGAATAAAACGCGAAATCGCAATATAATGATGCACATTTACCGCGGTCTTCAAATCCCATTTTTTTAACCAGGACAACACAAAAGGAAGAAACATATAAAACATTCTATTGATTCTTTCTCTTTCGAAATATGCTTTTTGGGTCCAAACAAACCGCATCGGACTGTAACAATAACAAATATGGCAGGCTTTCGGAGACACACGTGCGCCTTTGGCAAACGCGCTGCTGCTGCTCAAAACCACATCAAACTCAGACAAATCAAAACTTTCTATGGCTTTTGGATAAAACAGAAGATATTTCTTAAAATGTCTCTTTAAAAAAGGCAGTTTCTGCATAAATGAAGACCTAATATTCCACGCAGAAAAATGGGCAGGCAGATTCTCAGGCAAAAAAATAGACGTAAAAACAGGCGCCCCGGGAAAAGCCTCATGCAGCGCCTCCAGGGTTTTTTCAGCCCCTCCATATTGATTCAAATAATCATGAACAATCGCCAGTTTCATATTTCAACATCCCGTTCATTAAAAAGATTTTGCCCTTATAATATCCACCGCTGACAGCAAATCCCTCACGACCGAAACAGAATGCTTTAATATATTTTTTTGCTTTTGGCCGTAACCGGTTTCCACCAAAATAGATTCCGCCCCAGCGGACAAACCAGCCTCCACATCAACCACTTTGTCACCGATCATATACGAATGCTTTAAATCAATGCCCAAATCTTTTTGTGCCCGAAGCAATAGCCCTGGGTTCGGCTTGCGGCAGGAACATTCTTTCTTGTCTCCATACTTGGCATGATGCGGACAATAATAAAATGCATCAATCTGAACATTATGTTTTAATAATTCCTGATTTACTTTCTCATGAAGCCGGTGAATGTCCTCTTCCCGATAATAACCTCTGGCCACGCCTGACTGATTGGACACAACAACAAGCAGATACCCCATATCCTTTAAATGCTTGAGCGCTTCTACGGCGCCGGGCAGCCACTCCCAGTCCTTCCATAAATAAACATAGTCTTTCTCCACATTAATGGTCCCGTCACGATCCAAAAACACTGCCGGCTGCCCCATCATTCTCTCCTTCCTTTTTTCTCAAAAAATAAAACCACACACACAACAATGCTGTCATTGCATAAGCTGCTGCAAACCATGGTGCCGCGCAAAAACCAAATTGACTTTGAATGCCTTGCGGCGTCAATCGATAAGCATGAATCAAACCAATAGACGACAAAACTGCTGCCACACCTGTCCAGGCTGCTGCTTTTAAAAAGTCTCTGTCAATAATATAAACCATAATAGAAGCCAAAACCATGGAACTGATTAAAAACCCCTGATTCAATGCCATCACCCCATAAATATAAAGATCGCTCCCGAATTTAGGAGCCACTTCAAACAATGTTGTCCCGGCTTTCCTCAAGGAGGTTTCGACCAATAAAAGGGCCCAGGCCGCCAAGGAAGGCAGAAGCCCGAAAGCCACAGCAATAGAGTGCCTCTCAGGCGTTTCCTGAAAGGATTGCGCTGTGATGATAACCCCGATCCAGAGTAAAATCCCGAGCGTCACCTCCAAAGGCACCACACGCAAAACAACACTCACACCGCCGATTAAAGACAGCAAAACAATCACCACTCCGTTCACTGTGGAATAGCCAGCGCGTGCGCCCATGGCTTTCCAGGCAGGGTGTCCTATATATATAGTAGTGGGAAAAGCGCTGCCGAAGAAACTGGCCAGTAAAGTCCCAATCCCATTGACCAGCAAAGATGATTTTGTGTCAAAAGAATCACCGGCAGCTTCGGCGCTTTCTAAATTCTGCAAAGAACCAATCACATTAAAAAGACCCATGGGAAAAATGACAGACAAATATTTCCATCCCCGGGCATCTGCCAATAAAGCAAAAAGATCGCCCGGCACAGGGGTTGGGGGATAAAAGCCCAAATGACCTGCATTGACGGAAGGCTGAAAAAACTCAAACCCGAAAGCCCGCAAAATCCATGCCAAACCAGTCCCCACAACAACAGCTGCCAAGCCGCCTGGAATGCCAAAAGGCATCTTCATCCGGGACGCATAAGCCATCAAAATCATCATCATTGGGATAATGGCAATGGCCGGGGAGGCAAAAATCTGAAACACAAAACCCATGGCAATAAAAGTCACGGCAATGCCGGCCAAAGCTGACAGAAGCGCCGCCCGGGGCGTGTTGCGGCGCAACCAATCTCCCACAAAAGCGCCCGCCACTTCCATCACACCGCTTAAAAAACAGGCCAGCAACCCTGCCTGCCAAGCCAGGGTGGGATTTTTGGTTTCATTATAAACAGGCGCCATTATTAAAAACACATACGCAAACAAGCTGACAGTATTAATACCGTACGGCAGAGCCGTGACGTCAGTCCGTCCTGTTTTCTCCATCATTTTGCGCGCCTGCCAGGCATAAAACAAATTCCCCGTGAGGATAGAAATCGCTGCTCCCGGAATAATCCGCCCAGCAACAAGTTCAGCCGGCAGCCCGCACACATACCGGCACAGCACATCAATCAGCATCAGCTGAAGCAGGTTGTCAATAAACAACCCAAAAAAACCGTCAATATCCCCCCGCACAAAATAACGTGATGCCATCAACCTATTCCTCCTATACAACTAAAGATAAACGCGGATAAACAAGTGAATTCTTATATAATCGGCTCTTTCACAGAATCTGTGGGTAAAAACCTTACAAAAAGATTTTTTATGGTTAACAGCCGCGCTTCGCGCCCCGCTTTTTTTAACCACGGAGAACTCCCTTCCGACAAACAGGGACCATGCCTAGCGGCATAGACGGAGAAATACGGGGAAATA
>JANQER010000104.1 GCA_028278255.1 Elusimicrobiota bacterium
TGATTATGACCCCGGCACCTTTGCCACTGCCTATGACATCCGCTATTCCACGATCCCGGCTGAATCACCGGCGCTTTCTGATGCGCTGTTCAATGCAGCCTCATCCATTGACCCTGCGTTTGCCGCCATTCCTGCGCCCAGTGTGCAAGGCACCACTGAAACCCTGACTCTTTCCGGCATGCTCGAAGGCGTCACTTATTACTTTGCCATCAAAGCCAGGGATGAAGTGCCCAACTGGTCGCCCTTGTCCATTGGCGCCACTGCTTATGCGGAAATCACCATCCGGTCTCTCTCTATTGTTCCCTCTCTTATTGATTTAGGCTCTGTCAATTTGGGCGCCAGCACATATACAGTCACAACAGCCACTATCACTTATACAGGCAATGTCACAAGCACTTTCAGTCTAATGGCAGCCACTGCCACTGTGGGCACGCCATGGAGTATTGGCACAGGCTTGCCCACATCGCAAGATGTGGTGGTCATTTTCGGCGCATTTGACGGACCGGCCACACCGCCTGTGCCGGTGGATTACGGGGTTGAAGACATTATCACTGGCACATCCCAAGCCAGCACCGGCGCTAAATTCAGTATTGACGGATCAGAAACAGGTTTGAATGTGCCTTTCTTTTCTGCTGATAGACACATTTGGTTTTATATTGAAATGCCCACCCTCACCTCCACCATTGCCCAGCAGGATATCACAATAACGATTGAAGCAGGACCATAGTAAAAAACAAATCCTAAATCCGAAACTCTAAATCCTAAATAAAATATTGAATCAAGATAGAAAATAAAAAACCTTCTATCTGAAAATTCAGGCTGTTGTGTTGTATACTAATCTTGTGTAGAACCTGTGTCAACAGAGAGCCAAAATGAATGCAATAAAGAAAAACATATTGATACTTTCATTTGTTTTCTTTGGACTAAGCGCCATCCAAAAGGCTTATGCGTTCCCGTACAACTCGCAGGAAATAAATGTGGCCGGCGCCGGCAACGGCATGGACCAGGGGGATGTGGCTTGGGCGGATTATAACGGAGACGGGCTTTTGGATGTGCTGGTCAGCGGACGCATCATGGGCAGCAACAATGGCAGATTGCGCGTGTACAGAAACCTGGGCGGCGGATTGTTTGCCGCCAATGAAGTGGATGCTTCACCCACAGGCGGGCTTAGAAACAGCGCTGTGGATTGGGGCGATTTTGACGGGGACGGGGACCTGGATATTTTGATCAATGGCCGCGGACCCGGCACCACAAACGGCAGGCAATTGCGCATATACAGAAATGACGGAGCATTTCCCTTCACCATGATTGAAGTGCCGGGCGCTGCCAATTTGGGCATGCGCAACGGGGATGTGGCATGGGGAGATGCTGACAATGACGGGGACCTGGACATCCTGACCAGCGGCAACAGTCCGGGCGGAAACTTAGAGCTTCGCGTTTATCTCAACAATGGGGACGGCGCCACTTTTGATACCACACCCATAGAAGTCACAGGCGCTGCCAATGGCGGGTACCAGAACGGCGGCGTGGCGTGGGGTGATTATGACAATGACGGGGACCTGGACATAGCGGCCAGCGGTGCGGATGCAGGCGGCACCCGCAGACTCAGGGTGTACAGAAACAACAGTGACAACACATTTACCCAAGCGCACAATTTTGCCGGCCATGACCTCAGCAAAGTGGCTTGGGCTGATTTCAACAATGACGGCCACATAGACCTATTGGTTTGCGGCAGAGCGCCCAATGGCGGGAACCAAAACAGCCGCTTAAGGATTTTTCTCAATAATGGCAATGGCACCATGAACACAGCCATCAACAATGTCAACGGCGGCACCGGAGGACTGCGGCGCGGGGGCATGGCTGTGGGAGATGCTGACAATGACGGTGACATTGACATAGTGCTCACCGGACAAAGAAACGGATCCAACCAGCGCCAGCTTTGGTTTTACAGGAATGACGGGGGCATGGCTTTCACGCAGCTTGAAATTGACGCGCCCGGAACAAACCACGGCTTTAATAACGGGGACGTGGCTTTGGGTGATTTTGACAATGACAATGATTTGGACATCCTGGCCAATGGCCGCAGACAGGGCGGCGGCAACAACCGTGAACTCAGAGTATACATCAGCTCAGCCTCTATCACCACGCAAGCCAATACAGCGCCCACAGCGCCTGCTGTTTTGGTTTCTACATTTGTTTTCAGTGAAACATCTGTCTCAACAGCCACGTTCAAATGGAACCCAGGCACAGACGCAGGCGTTGGCGCATCCGCTGCCAATCAATTGACATATGACATACAAATCTCCACAATCCCGGGCATGGGCACGCCGTATATTGTGCCGGGTTTGACTGAAGTCACTCCCAGAAGAGGCAATTATCTCAGGCCTCCGCAAATCTATGACGGCAACACCAACCACGGCATTATCCTCACCTCCACAAATCCCTGGCAAACCCAAACAGGCGCTGCTTATGGACTAAGAACAGACACGTCGTACTACTATGTTTTGCGCACTGTTGATTTGTCTTTGGAATTCAGCGCCCCCAATGCCACGCCTGGTATTTTGTGGACAGGCGTGAGGCCGGCTGCTTTTACGGATTTAACCGCTGTCACAGGCACCAACCCCGGAGACATTGACCTCACTGTGACCACTGTGGGAGATGACGGCATGCAAGCCAATGTCACTGGATTTATTCGTCTTCAATACTCCACCAACCCAGCCACAGCCTGGAGCGCCACTGCAACGCCGCCAAGCGCTTACACGCTCATGTTTCCCATGAATGATGTGGCGCCCAACACGCCTTTGGGCCCGTACACGCTGGGCAATCTCACGGACGGCGCCACATACTATTTCCGCGCCTGGACACAGGATGACGTGGGCCTCTGGTCTTTAATATCCAACAGCACATTTGCCATGGCACAAACAGGCGGGGCAGTCCCCCCAGGCGCAGTCACGGATTTAACAGGAGTCACAGGCGCATTGCCCGGTGAAATCGATCTCTCCTGGAACGCACCCGGAGATGACAATTATGATCCGGGCACATGGGCGGAAGCGTACGACATCCGGTATTCCACAATTGCAGCAGAGTCCCCTGCCATAAGTGACGCTCTTTTCAATGCGGCCTCTTCTGTTGACCCGGCATTTTGCACCATTCCAACGCCCAGTGTGCAAGGCACCACTGAAACTTTGACGCTCTCCGGCCTTCTTGAAGGCGTCACTTATTATTTTGCCATGAAATCCCGGGATGAAATCCCCAATTGGTCCGCACTATCCAATGAAGCCACAGCCCAGGCCCAAATCACAATCCGGTCCATCACAGTTGACCCGGTCTTATTTGATCTTGGTTCAGTTTCAATGGGCGCCAGCACATACACCGTCACAGCCGCCACTGTGTCCTATTCCGGCAACGTGACCTCCACCTTCACTCTGATGGCTTCCACCAGCACAGCGGGCACGCCCTGGAGCATAGGCACAGCCCTGCCCACATCCCAAAATATGGTGGTTATTTTCGGGGCATTTGATGATTTGTCCACACCGCCCGTGCCGGCGGATTACGGCATTGAAGACATCATCACAGGCACGCCGCAAGCCGGCACTGCTGTTAAATACAGTATTGATGGATCTGAAACAGGATTGAATGTGCCTTTTTTTACAGCAGACAGGCACATTTGGTTTTATCTGGAAATGCCCACCACCACAACCACCACCAACCAGCAGGACATCACAGTGACCATTGAGGCAGGACCATAGTAAAAAACAAATCCGAAAGCCGAAACTCTAAATCCTAAATAACAAGAAACAATAACCAATGACCAAGAGACAATAATCAACCAGGAAAAACCATGTTTTTGGTTTTTATATTGACCCAAATTTTTCAGTTGAAAAATTTCCTTCGCAGCGCTCAGGAGGGCTTCGCCCTGGGTTCACCCCTCGGAACATGGCCGCACAGCGGCCACATTCCGAGCCCTGCGGGAAAATTTTCATTTGCACTTTTTTGCACATCAATCATTGACGACAATATTGTGCAACTGAAAATTTTGGGTTAACGTAGCTGCCTGATTCATCAGGCGTTTTTAAAAAGCTGGTGGTTGTGGAATGCGTTGTTTTAAAGAGCCCGATAAATCAGGCGGCTACAAGAAAAATTAAATGCCTTATTTTTTCATTCTCCCGTCATTATTGAAACCACAAAGACATATCCCGCATATTAAAATTCCCTCTTTTCCCTCATGCAGGCTTGATCAACAAGGGTTGATGCCGTGGCTTCGCACGGCTTCAACCCTTTATTCGTTGGGTAATTTTATTGAAACAATATGAAACAGAAATCGTTGTAGGGGCGGACCTCCGTGTCCGCCCTTGCAGACAAACAATGTTGAATTAAAATACCATAAATACGAAATTGTTGAATTTGAATTTATTGTTCAATTTCATCTGATAGGGCCGACACGGAGGTCGGCCCCTACGACATTCCTATTTCATTTTATCC